>CANQMV010000096.1 GCA_947625085.1 uncultured Bacilli bacterium | reverse complement strand
CTTTAATTGTTATTTCTTTTGGACTATTATATCCTTCATAATTTAGAACTTCTCCTGTTATACTATCATCTATCTTTCTATTTATTTCTTTACTATTTACTAAAGTATAACTATTTTTATCTTTATTCATTAAGTAATAGTTTATAACTACCATAGTTTTAATTTCAGTATCTTCTTTAACATTATCTTTAGTTATCTTGTAATCTATTACTGTATTCCTTAAGGTATAATTAGGATTAATATTTTTCATAGTAGTAATCATAGTATAATTTCCTACTTCCGTTTCTTTAGTAGTTTCAAGTTCTATATTTTCGCCATTTACTCCAATTGCGGTTGCTTTAGGTGCTACTAATCCTCCTGTATATTTAACACTTGTACTTGCATAATTAACAGTTACTGCTTTCTTTTCAATTGTACAAGTTAAGGTTTTACTAGTACTACCATCATTAAAGAAATAGCCATTTTTAGTTTTAGCTGTTACTGTATAACTTCCAGCATCAAGCCCTGTATTATTTTCATAAGTTACATTCTTTCCACCTGATACTAAAGTTTGCTCTTCTCCATTATATGTTAATTTATTACAACTTCCTAAACTAGCGGTTTTATTAGTACCTACATTTTCATCTACTATACCAGGTCCTTCATTAGATGGTGATGATGTACCCAAAGATACTGTATATGGGTCTTGTTCTGTTCCACTTCCTCCTGATATCTTGATTGTAGATTTCAGATTAATGGATGGGCGGACGACATTTGATTTCGACCACAGATAACTGTTGCCCAAAAAGCCGTCCTTGCTAATAAGCCGAACGTCCGAGCTCGAATATGGGTTTATTAACCACATATCACTTGATGTTGAACCATTTTGTTTATCAGCAAGTTGTGCTGAAAACATTTCACCTGCTCTTGGTAATCCTACTAATCCCCACCATGTACTTGTTGTTTTAGCACAATTCTTTGTTGTCTCTTTTGTATTTCTTGCACTACATATTGAATTTTTGTAACTGGCATTATCTCCTACTTCTCCCAAATAATATGTTCCATTTGTTATATAATTTTGTAAGTTAGCCGTTAACCACGTTTTATTCAAATATCCTGCCCAATTTTCTTCATCCATTGTTGTTCCACTTCCATATAATACGTCTGTTTTTTCACTTGAAAAATTTTTCTTTAATACTGCTCCACTAGCATCTTTTACATAATCTACACTTGTTAATTTCGTTGTTCCTTCTTCGATTCCTACTATCCTATATACTTTACTATCAACACTAACGTACTCTCCACTTAATCTTGTATTTATAAATTCTCCTTCCGTTCCTGTTTCTTTATCTCCTTTTATCGTATATGGATTACTTCTTGTTCCTTTTCCGCTTAACTCGATATTAGATTTTAGAATAACGGATGGGCGGACGCCATCTGAACCCGAAGGCGAACTGCTGTTCAACCAGCCGGTGTAACTAACGCACCGAATGAGCGAGCTCGAATATAGGTTTATTAACCACCAATAATAACCTATATTTAAATAGCCATTCCCATAAGCTGTTTTATCAGTACCTAAATTTTTATAACTTTGATAATATTCATAGGCATTTAATAACCCTACATCTCCTTGTACTATTGTTGCACTAGTATCTGTTGGTGGTTTTCCAGGTGGATTATTTCCATCTGCTGTTACATTCCACTTTGCATTTTCATTTTGAAGGATTATATTTTCTTTATTATAAAGTGTTTCCTTAAAATCTTCATTTAACCATTGATATATCCAAGAATTTTTATAAGTTGTATCAGTACTCCATTGTATTGTTGTTATGGCGTCCTGTGTTATCATTTTCATGGTTCCATCTGGATATATTGCTGTTATTCTCCATAATTTTCCGGAATACCATACATAGTTAAAATCTATACAATCGTTTGTTCCTGATAAATAAGTTATTCCATCTTCTTTAATAATTGGATTACAACTTTTTTCATTTGCTTTACTCAATACTTTATCTGATGCTGGTTGTATTTTTGAAGTTATACTATAAGTTTTAGAAATAGCACTATTATAATTTGTTGTATCAGTTGGGTTAAAACCAACTGTTATATTTGTTGTTCCTGTACCTTTTCCTGTTATAGTTATAGTATTCCCTGTTACACTACTTACTGTTGCTATTCCAACATTTTGTGATGTTGCTGTATAAGTTCCTGCTACATTATTATTATTAAATTTAGCACTTGCTGTAAATGATAATGTAAAATCTACAAAAACATTACCACTACTAGAAGATAAAGTTAAAGTTGGCGTTGCTTTTGCAATATTAAATTGAGCACTTGATGAATTATTTAAACTATAATTATTTACATTTCCTCTTCCTCCACTTACACTTGCTATTACTGCTGTTGATGTTAAGTTACTTCCTGCATTTGTTGGTCTTGTTATTGTTAAGTTTACGGTTTCATTTGCTACTCCACTTGATACTGTTCCTGTTGGTCCTTGAACTCCTCCATTATAGGTATATGTTCCTGGGGTTTCCCAATTTATATTTAAACCTTTTGGACTTATCTTACAACTCAATGTCTTATTTGCTGCATTATCTGAAAATTTATGATTAGAGTCTGGGGTT
>CANQMV010000095.1 GCA_947625085.1 uncultured Bacilli bacterium | reverse complement strand
AATTTAAGAAAGGAGCAATCCTTTCTTTTTTTGCCTTTAATTTTTTAAAAATAAACTACTAAATTTAAAAAAATAAAAAATAAAAAAAATAATAAAAAATTAAAAAAATAATTGACATTTTTTGCAATTTTGATTAATATAATTACTCGATAAGAAAGAACTTATCATAAATAAATATAGGAGGGTTTAAATGGATAAGATTTCAAAATTATTTGGAACTATATCTTTAGTTTTAGTTGCGTTTTTTGCAGTTAATGTAAATGCTGATACTAATGTAGCTGAAGTTGATGGTAATAATCAATATAATGATTTAGCAAGTGCTATTCAAGCTGCAGATGGTAAAACTGTAAAATTATTAAAAGATGTACAATTAGATACAACTTTAGTAATTAATACAGGAAATGTAACAATTGACTTAAATAGTCATAAGATTACTGGACCTAGTACTGGTTATGCTATTCAAAATAAAGCAACATTAACTATCAATGATAGTGGTGAAACTAAAGGTTCTATTACTTGCGTAGCTACTGGAAGTTCTTGTGTTGCTAATGATACTAGTGCAACAATGACAGTTGAGGGAGTTACAATTGTTAATCCAAGTGTTTATGCTGGAATTATAAATCAATCTAGTAATGGATTAACAGTTAAAAATTCCACAATTACAGTATCTGAAGTTGGAGGTTCTGGAATTCAAAATTATGGAGTTGCAACAATTGAAGGAACAAAAATAACTTTAACAAATAGAACTACAACAGGAGTAATGAATTATGGTACTGCTACTGTGAAAGACACTAGCATTAAAGGACCAGTTATTGGAAGCGCATATAGTATTAAGTCAGAGACTTATAATGCTGATTCAAAAACTACAGTAGAAAATGTTACTGTAACAGGAACAGCATACGTTACAGTTGAAGGAACATCAAGTAATAAGGCTGAGTTAATAATTGATGGTTTAACAGGTGCTAAACAAATTACTTCAAAAGAAGGTGCTCTTGTAGAACCAGATGCAGAAAATACTGCTAATGTAATGAAATATGCCGAAAATGGTGCTAAAGTAGTTGTACCAGAAGATTATGAAGGAGTATTAGTTCAAAATGCTGGAGTAAAATTTGTAAATAATACAGGAACAGAAGTAATCTATGTCATTTATGATGGAGAACGTTACGAAATTGAAAAAGGTAAAGATTGGAAAACTAATGCTACTTTATATAACAAATTAAAAGAAGCAGATGATTATACAGATAGAAAGTTTGTTAAATTTATAAAAGAAAGTGATAATAAACAAGTAACTGGAAATCATACTTGGGAAGCAAATGATACTGTTAGAGCTGTATATACAGCAGCTATCAAATTAGATGAAGATACTTATACATTAACATTTATGGATAATGAAGAAGTTGCTATTGGGGAAGCAGTAAATGCTGATACTAAAACTTTGAAAGAAACAATGAAGAATTTCGTTGTACCAGACGATAAAAATAATGTATATTTTGTAAATAGTGAAGGAAATCGTGTATATTATACAACTAAGACAAATAAAGATATGACTATTACAAGTAAATATACAATTGAAGTAGAAATCAATGGTGAAACAGTAGTAACGCCAGATGAAGGAATTCAAGTAAAAGATGTTAGACAATTAGCAGATATAGCTGAAGATTCTCATTTCTATTATTTTGAAGATGCAAAAGGAAACCATTATGGTTTAGAAGATATATTAAATAGTAATATATCATTAACAGCTGTATATAAAGTAAATATTACTGTAAAAGCAGTAGATGGTGTAAGCATTGGAGTTGGATACACAGTAAGACGTGGAACAACTTTAGGAGACATCTTAACTGAAGTATGGGGAAGCGGATTACAAGCATACCTAGATTCAGAAAACTTTGCAAGATTTGTAGATGCAAATGGTAAAGAAGTAAAATTAGACGATGAAATTACAGAAGATGTAGTTTTAACAGCTTTATATAAAGTTGTAGTAAACTTTAATGGTGAAGAATTTGTATTAGAGTTAGCTAAAGGAGAATCAAGTAAAATCGGTTTAGCAGTAAACTCTGAAGGTAAAACTTTAGAAGATGCAATGAAGAATTTCGTTGTACCAGAAGGTAAAAATAGTGTATATTATGAAGATGAAGAAGGAAATCGTGTATATTACACAACTGAAACATCAACAGATATGACTATTACAAGTAAATATACAATAAGAGTAGAAATCAATGGTGAAACAGTAGTAACACCAAATGAAGGAACTCAAGTAAAAGATATTAGACAATTAGCAGATATAGCTGAAGATTCTCATTTCTATTATTTTGAAGATGCAGAAGGAAACCATTATGGTTTAGAAGATGTATTAAATAGTAATGTATCATTAACAGCTGTATATAAAGTAAATATAATTGTAAAAGGAGAAGATGGAGTAAGCATTGGAGTTGGATACACAGTAAGACGTGGAACAACTTTAGGAGACATCTTAACTGAAGTATGGGGAAGTGGATTACAAGCATACCTAGATTCAGAAAACTTTGCAGGATTTGTAGATGAAAATGGCAAAGAAGTAAAATTAGATGATGAAATTACAGAAGATGTAGTTTTAACAGCTTTATATAAAGTAAATGTAACTGTAAAAGGAGTAGATGGTGTAAGCATTGGAGTTGGATACACAGTAAGACGTGGAACA
>CANQMV010000094.1 GCA_947625085.1 uncultured Bacilli bacterium | reverse complement strand
TTTTATATTAAAATTTTCATTTTAATATTCTTTTCATCTAGTATGCTAGTTTTCCATAAAACTTTTCACACTATCAAAATAAACAACTTTATTTTATCAAATTATTAGTTTAAAATCTAGTTGCAAGATTAATTTAGATAATAAACATAATTATCTTTTCGTTTTGAAGCAACTTCTACTTCTTCTTTAGGATATCCTAATATACAATTACCAATTCCTTCGTACTCTTCATTAATTCCTAATTCTTTTAAAAGTTCTTTTCCAAACGGCATTTCAAAAACTTCTTTAGCTCGGTGTATCCAACAACTACCAATTCCTAAAGCATGGGCTGCATTCATTAAATTTCCCATTACTAAAGAACCATCATATAAATAGGTGGCAACAGATTTTTTAGCAAGAACTACAAGGACAACTGGTGCTCCATAAAAAGGGTCTATATTACTATTTCCCATAACAAGAGCATTTAAATTAGCTAATTTATCGCGGATTTCTTTATTCTTAACTACTAAAATTATTGGTGACTGCAAATTTTTACCAGTTGGAGCGTAAGTTCCGGCTTCTACTATTTTTTCAAGTAACGAATCATCTATCATTTCACTTTTATAACTTCTAATACTTCGTCTAGTTTTTAAATTTTCTAAAACTTTTTCTTCTAAATTATTCATTTTTACTTTTTCCTTTCTAGTAAATAATATTATTATAATTCTGTTTTTATTTTATTAATTCTTTCAAGAATTTCTTTAATATTTTTTTCACTTCCATTTTCAGTTGGAATATAATATTTTTTATTTTTTAATTCTTTAGGTAAGCATTCCATATTAGTAATACTATTTTGAAAATCATGAGCATATTTATAACCTTTACCATATGAAAGTTCAGCGTCTAATTTGGTAACTTTATTTCTTAAATGTAATGGTACTTTAAGGGAGGCTGTATTTAAAGCATCAATTTTTACTGTTTCATAGGCTTTATAAAGAGCATTGGATTTGGGTGATGCGCTTAAATAAACAACTAATTGAGCCAAATTTACATTACACTCCGGCATTCCTAAAAAGGTAACGGCTTGATAGGTACTTACTGCTTGAACTAAAGCATTACTATTAGCAAGTCCGATATCTTCTGATGCAAACCGAACTAATCTTCTGGCAATATATAAAGGATTTTCTCCCGCTTCTAACATTCTAGCTAAATAATAAAGAGCCGCATCGGGGTCACTATTTCGAAGGGATTTATGTAAAGCGGAAATCAAGTTGTAATGCTCTTCCCCATTTTTATCGTATAAAAAGGTTTTACTTTGCAAAACTTGTTCTAAATCTTTTTTCGTAATTTTTATTTTTCCTGATGTATTAATAACATTTTCTAAAGTATTTAAGGCACTTCTAGCATCTCCATTATTAATACTAGCAATAATTTGTAAACATTCATCACTAATTTTTAAATATGAATATTCTTTTTCTATCGCTCGTTTTAAAATTTTAATAATATCCTCATCACTTAAACTATGTAAAACATAAACTTTAGTTCTTGAAAGTAAAGCGGAATTAACTTCAAAAGAGGGATTTTCTGTTGTTGCCCCAATTAAAATAATATCACCATTTTCAACATAAGGTAAAAATGCATCTTGTTGAGCTTTATTAAACCGATGGATTTCATCAACAAACAAAATTGTCCTTCGACCATTCATTTTATTTATTTTAGCACTTTCCATTATTTCTTTGATTTCTTTTACTCCTGATGTTACAGCAGATAAGGATTTAAAGACTGAACTTGTTTTTTGAGCAATAATTCTTGCTAAGGTTGTCTTCCCCACCCCAGGTGGTCCCCAAAAAATCATCGAAGAAATATTATCAGTTTCAATCATTTTGGAAATCGCGGAATTTTTATTTATTATATCATCTTGACCATAAAAATCTTCTAAAGTTGTAGGTCGCATTTTCTCAGCTAATGGTTTAAAAGATTCTTCTTTGGTATTTAAATCATCAAAAAGAGTTTCCATTTTGACCTCCTTTTTAACTAGTTATTAATATTTATAACTTTCTTTTATTATAACATAATAAAAGATATTGAACAAAAGTAAATTTCAATATCTTTGGTTTTATTTTTTATTTTTTTATAGACGGAACTTGAAATAAATCTAAAAAAGATTTGTATTGTTTAAGACGATTTAAGTAATTATCAAATTTTTTTTGATATTCTTGTTTTTTAGTTAAGTCATTTTCTTTTTCAATTTCACTTTTTAGTAAATCAAGACTCATTATAATATATTTAATTTCTCTTTGAATATAAAAATATGTTTCATCATCTTTTATTTTATCATTAACCAAAATATCACCTTCAAATCTTACTAATTATATCATATTAAAAGTTTTTCACAAGTAACTTCTTAACTTTTTTTAATCATTTGTGTAACTCGAAAATCATAAATTGTTTTTAGAACTTGATGAACATAATAGTATTCGTAGATACTATCTAAAAATTTATCTAGTTGTTTTAAAATAATATCTATAAAATTTAATGTTAAAGATTGTTTTTGTAAATAATTTAAAAGTAAATATTCAAATTTAAATTGTGATAATAAAAATTCTCTAGTTACTATTTCTTCTTTTTGATTAAAACTTTGAAAGTATTTTTGAATTTCAATTTGGCTATTAAGAGCATAAGTACAATTTTTAGTTCCTAATTCTTCACTTAAGTTCTTAACTTCAATAATTTTTTCATTAATAAATTCTATTATTTTATCTAAATCAACAGATTTAAATAACATTTCTTTAAGTTCTTCTTTGATATTTAATTTTAAAGTATTATATTCTAAGTTATCCATAACCCCTCCAAAAATCTTAAATATTATATCTTTTTTCCTATCTAAAGTCAATCTTTATTATGAAAATATTAATCTTTTTTTGAAATGATACCAGTTATTAATTAGTTAAAATGATACCAATAACCCGAGTTTGACAGTTGAAATAATAAAAAAACATCATTTTGCCCAGTATTTATAAGGCTTTGTGATGTTTTAATTTT
>CANQMV010000093.1 GCA_947625085.1 uncultured Bacilli bacterium | reverse complement strand
ATGTTCATTTACGTTATTAGGATTAGCTCCTAATGTTAGAGGTTTTGGTGATGGTTTTATTACTCCTGTAACTGAAGTTTCATTTTCTCCTAATAAACTACCATTTTGATAAACACAAAGTTTCATTTTAGAATTATCATAGGTTGCAACTACTATATACCAGGTATTTAAATTTATTACATTGGATAACTTAAGTTCTTTATAACTACCATTGATATAAAGCCCAAAAGCTGAATCTTTATTTGATTTAACATTTAAATAAAATCCGGCACCTTCGGCATTTCCTATTATATAACTACTTTCTTTATAACTATTTACTTTAATTCTTGCAACTAAACTAATATTATTTTTAAAATCATAATTTTCATGTCCTAAATCAGCATAATTAGAAGTTCCATCTAATGATAAATCTCCACTTGGTAAAATAGTTGCTGCCATTGTTTTTACATCTGCTAAACTACTTTTTTTATAATCACCATAGTTATACCATGCATAATGTTTATTTCTATTTGTTATATCCGCAATTTTCCATACTCCACTTTCATCTGTTTGTTTCTCGTAATAAACTGGTATCATACTAGCAAGCATTTCAGGCGGATTAGCTCCACTTCTATCAAGAGAATTATTTTGGGTTGCATCTACTTCTACTACTTTATTAAAGGTTTGACCTAATGGATTAGCATCTATATCTATCCATAATACTATTTCATAAGTTATGGTTTCAGATACTTCAATTACCCCTTCATCAATTATTCCATTATTATCTAAATTTCCGATTTCAAAAGTTTCTTTGGTATTATCAATTGAACTTATCCTAGTTAATCGATATCTTACATTACTATTACTCATTGTACTTTTAGTTTCTTTATCAACTAAACTTACTTTGTAATTTGCTGATACCTCTCCGGTATTTTGAATTTCAAAAGTTGTACTTTCATTATTTATTCCCTCTTCATCACTCATTGGTACTGTTTTATCTAATGTTACTTGAACCATATCTTTTAATAAAATAACTCCAAAGTTTTTCATATTTAAACTTTGTTCTTCAGATTCACGTTCTGCTTTTAAATAAGCATAACTACTTCCAATTATTAATACGATTGTTAAAACGATTAGACTAATTATTATACTTTTCTTATTCATAAATTCCCTACTTTCTATTAGATTATAAAATAAATTTTTATAGTATTCAATATTTTTGCCCCACTTTTTAATTTTTTTTGAAATTAAAAAACACATAAAAACCTAGTCTTATTCTACTAGTTTTATGTGTCCTATTTTGTCTAATTTTATAGTATAGTTACCCTTTATTTTAAGTACTATACCCCCCCCCAGGTTGACAAATTGTCAACTTCTTTTTCTTGATAATTTAAAGATTTTAACAAAATTTCTCTCATATTACAGGCTCCAATCTTAAATTAATAATACTATACTTTTAATTTCTTTTCAACCCTTATTTTGACATTTAGAATGTTCATAAGCTAAATAAACATTTTCCATTAGACTAATAACTGTCATTGGTCCAACCCCACCAGGAACTGGCGTCATTAAAGATGCTTTTTCCATACATTCATTTGCAACATCACCATAAAGTTTATTATCAACTCGATTAATTCCAACATCAATGATAATGCAATTATCCTTAATCATATCAGGAGTTATTAAATCTTTACGACCAACAGCAACAATTAATATATCAGCATTTTTCGTATAACTTTTTAAATCTTCGGTTTTAGAATGACATAACGTAACTGTTGCATTTTTATTTAATAAAAGGTGAAATAAAGGAAGACCTACTAATTCACTTCTCCCAACAACTACTACTCTTTTTCCTTGAAAAGGAATTTTATAATAATCAAGAAGCGTCATTACTCCTTTAGGAGTACAAGGAACTAAAGTTTCTTCTTTTTTCACTAACTTAATTAAATTACTATCTGTAAGTCCATCAACATCTTTTAAAGGAGAAATTGTATTTAAAACTTTATTTTTATCTAAATAACTTGGAAGAGGAAGTTGAACAATAATCCCTGTTATCTCTGCATTTTTATTAAGTTTTTTAATTTCTCTTATTAAAGAAGTCTCGCTTATCTTATCATAATGCAAATTTAAAAAATTATAACCAATTTTTATTGCTTTCTTTTCTTTTTGCCTAACATAAACTTTACTAGCTGGGTCATCTCCAACACTAATAACTACAAGCGTTAACTTATCTTTTAACTTTGAAATCTTTTGACATAACTCCTCTTCAACTTTTAAACTAACCATTTTTCCATCAATTATTTTTTCATTCATAATCTCGCATTTCCTTTCTTAACACCCTATAATTTGGAATTACCCTCTCAACTAAAGCCCAAAAATCTTTGGAATGATTTGGATAGACTAAATGAGATAATTCATGGGCAACAACATAATCTAAATATTTAATATCTTTTTTAATAAGTTCTAAATTTAAAGTTACTCTACAAGTTCTTACATTACAAACTCCCCATCTGGTCTTCATTTTTCTAATTGTTAAAGTTGGATAAGGTATTTTTACTGGAAAATCATTATATACCTTATCAAGTTCTATTTTAAAAACATTTATAGCTTTCTTTTGTAACCATTTATCTATATCATAACAACGATTAATTAAAAGTTTATCCTCACCTAAAATTACTTCATTTGTATTTATATATACTATGTCATATTTTTTTCCTAAATAAGAAAAAACTTCCTTATTTTTATTCCTTAAAATTTGTTTTTTTAACATTCTTTCAATTGCTAATTTATTATCATTAACTAATTTTAAAATTTCTTTTTCTTTTAACAAATAATTAGTAGTAACATAAATATTTAAATCTTCTTTAACTCGTATATATGTATTTTTATTTGTCTTTTTTCTTTCTATCAATATATCTCGGAATGTATCTTCTATCTTTATTTTCATAAAACACCTAAACATTTATAATTGTATCATGTCTATTTTAAGATGTAAACTAATGAAAAACATATTTGTAGACAATTCATAAAAAAGTCAGTGAATAAGATTTAAAGGAAAAAGTCATATTATAGATGGTGATAAAATAT
>CANQMV010000092.1 GCA_947625085.1 uncultured Bacilli bacterium | reverse complement strand
ACAGAAGAAAAAGAAGCAGCAATACAATGTTGAATATGGGCTTCCATAGAAGATTTACATAAAGAATATTTCATGTTAATAATACCTTTCCAATGTTTCAAAATATATTTTTTATATTCTGTAACTTTAGCTTGTCTTTCAGGAGTTTTTTTAGTTACAATTAATTTATCCATTTCTTTAATAAAAGCCTTTTTATCCTCATTGTTATAAATAATATCAGCAATTTTTTGTCTTAATTCTTTATCAGTAGTAGACCTATTAATTTTTTGTTTAACATGAAATTCACAAGTATTAATAACTAATTTATTATTAGAATAAAGTTTTAATTCATAAGCACCAGAAAGTATCCAAGACCCAGCATCACTTAGTAAATTGATAGATTCAATAGTTTCAAAATCATAAATATTAGGGAGTTCTTGCATTAATTTTTTCCAAGGAGAGTCAGAAGAGGTAATAAAAGTATGCTTTCCAGTAAGTCTACTTCGTTTACCTTTTCTTTTGATACCAGTGAAAATTACAAAACATTTGGCCATAATATATTTTCTAGTATTAGGAATATTTTTATCTTGTTTATGAATCCATTTTTCATCAACCATAACATATAAGTTTTTTTTATTAGGAATAAAATCATATTCAACATTTCTAATTTTAGTATTTCTTAAAAATCTATAAATTGTTTGTTTAGGGATTTTATTAATACCGTTATTAATATAAAAATTTAAATCTAAAACATTAAGAGGAGAATGGAAAGAAGTATTGTTGGAATTAACATTAACTGAGTTATCAATACAAATGCCTCTAATAATTGCATCATATGTAGTGTATGGTTCTAAATTGAAATAATTATCTATATAGAAGAAATATTCACCAGAAAATTTTTCTTTATATAAAGTTCGTTTAAATCTTATTTCACCAAATATGGTAACAATACATCTTTCAACATTAGATTTATTGATGTAATATTTAGAATGTCTTTCAGGTGAATTTTTAAATTCTTCGTCTAATGTTTCAAATATAATTGAAATTAAATTTGCAATGAATAAATTAGTAGACGATTGAAGAGATAAGAGATAAAATCAAATTAATATAAGGATTAAAGAAATTGTTATTATTAATTAATTTATTAGTAATTTCTTTTAAAAGTAAAATTTTTTGAGAAATTTTATAATTTTTTGTTTCGAATTGAAACAATTGTGTTAAAATATTCATTGAAAGAACTCCTTTTTATTTTTATTTTTTTATAGGTATATTATACCATGAGTTCTTTCTTTTTTTTATTTTCCGATAAATTGTTACTCCGTCTGTCGAGAAAAAGTATTGCCAAAAAAAGTTTGCTATGATATGATTAATTAGTAATATAGAAAGAGGTAAATTAATATGATGAAAGTAATGATTTTGAATATTAAATTATTTGTAAATAATATACTTTCTAGCCTTGAAAAAGTTGACAATATGTCAACCTGGGGGGGGGTATAGTACTTAATATTGCCTTAAATTCTATAGAATTAAATCGAATAAACACGGAAAATGTGGCTTGTTAAAAGTCATTGTTTTTCGTGTTTTTTTGATGGAAAGGAAGGAGAAAGATGGAAAATAATAATTCCAAACAAGTATTATTATCAATTATTGGAATTGCTGTATTAGTTATTGCAGTAGTTGGTGTATCATTTGCGTTTTTTACTTATTCTAAAACAGGAGAAAGTAATAACGTAATTACAACTGGTAGTATTCAATTTTCATTTAAAGATGCTAATAATAACATAGTAGTTACCAATCAGTTTCCAAAAACCGCAGAAGAAGGAGTTAAAAATACCTCATTTGATTTTCAGGTAGTTGGAACTGTTCCAAATGGTACTGATGCAGTAGCATATTCGGTATTTGCTTTACAAGGGGCTGATGCAAGTAGTATTTCTGATATAGAAACTGCCCAAAAGCCAACCACAAGATTTAAAGATAGCGAGATTAATTTATATGCTACTGGAAGGTCAGATGCGTTAGAACCAGAACAAGATAATATTACATTTGAAAGTGATTATGACAAAATTGAAACTGGAGGAGTAGCTGGTGATAGTGAAAATGGCTTTAAAATTGCCTCATCATCAATTCCAGGTGATGGGAAGACCCATACTCATAGCTATACGTTAACCATGTGGGTAAATGAATCTGTAACAATTTCTGATACTGATTATAGTAAAACTTATCGTGCAAGTGCAACAAATGAAGGTTCAAGTCCTAAAACATGTGCAGACGGTGAGTCAACAGAAAAAGATGGTTGCATGCCAAGTGGAAAAGAGACTGATGATAGAACAGTTTATAGTGATTTATATTACTCATTAAAAATCAAAGTTGAAGCTGGCGATGCTTTAAATTCTTAAAGAAAGGAGAATAGTATATGAATAACGAAAATTCTACTAAACAAGTATTGTTATCAATTATTGGAATAGCAATTTTAGTAGTTGCAGTAGTTGGAGTATCATTTGCGTTTTTTACTTATTCAAAAACAGGTGAGAAAAATAATGTTTTAACTGCTGGTTCAATCTTTTTTGATTTTACTGATGGAACTGAAATTAAATTAACTGACCAGTTACCAATAACTGAGAGTGCTGGTAAAGCATTAACTACTGGTAAAAATGGTGTTTTAGAATTTAGTGTTGAAGGTTATGATGGTTCTGGAAAAGGAATTGATTACACGATATATGCTATAAAGGGTGATGTTCCAACTGGTATTTCTGAAAAAACATATCAAGAAGAAAATAGACTAAATGATAAAGATATTAAATTCTATTTAACTGTTCAGTCAAAAACTGGTGAATCTGGAGTGTTAGGAGAAGCCTCTAATGTAACAAATAATTTTGCAACTCCTGCATTAGTAAATACAAATTCTAAAACATTAACTGCTGATATTACTGACGACAATAAAACAACTGCCGTTGTACTTGCAACTGGAAAAATAAAGCAAACTACTAAAGAAAATAAGCAAACTGATTCATATGAATTTAGAATGTGGATTGATGGTGAAGCAGATGGAGTTCAACTTGTTAATGACAAGAGCGCCTTTAGTTCAAGCCATGTTGAATATCCAGGAAGTGTTTATACTCAAGAAGAATTTGCTCAAAAGTTTTATTCTGTTAAAATAAAAGTTGTAGCTAATACAGCTACTGAATAAAAAAACAAACTCAATTTTATCTATTATTACAAATTGTTCACATGAAATCTAATTTTACAAAATTATGTAAAGTTAATTTCATGTGAACCTATATTAAAAATATTAATTTTAATTAGAAATATATACTATTTAAAGACTTTTTACTTTTATCTGATTACATTTATGTAATATTTGGTGACTTCTCAAAGTAAATACAACTAGCAAAATCAGTAAATAAAAAAACAAAAGTAAATACAACTAAAAATCGGTA
>CANQMV010000091.1 GCA_947625085.1 uncultured Bacilli bacterium | reverse complement strand
CCATTATTTTACCACCTTTTTTCTTTCATATTAATGATAACACAAAAAACACATAATTTCTCATGCGTTTATCCTGAGTTTGCTTTTTCTTTATCGTAGATTAACATAATTTTATGGTATAATGTAGTCAAATAAGTATTAATTTAGGAGGTGCTTTATGGAAACAATAATATGTAAAGAATGTCACAAAGAATTATCAAAAAAAGCCGAAATATGCCCAAATTGTGGATGTAGAGTTAAAAAGAATCCTTTTTTTAGACAATTGGGGATTGTATTTTTAGGCATTATAATTTTTATCATAATAGTTTTATTAGTTATAGGAATTTTTTATGAAATTAGAAAGTATCAAGATAATAAACTAATTAATCAATATTCAGGAATTTGGAAATTAGAAAATAATCAGGAACAATTTTATACTGAAGGCGATAATAAAATAAAAATTCTATTAGATAAAGAATTGATAATTGATAAGAAAAATGTTTATTATGGTATGGGTGGTCTTTCATATTGCGAAAACGAAAATGAAAAGTTAGAAGAAAGGTGCTCATCTAATGTACCAAAAGTATTACTAAGTCATTTATATGATGATAAGGTAGGAATTAATTTTACTGCTGAAAATGGAGAACCAATAATTTTATGTTTTAAGTTAGAAGGTGAAAAAACGATGAAACAAATTAGTTGCAAAAATGTTGGTCAAGATAAAATTAATCCTGAAGTTTATTCAGCAAATGGTGGTATTGATGAAGAATTAGAAATAGTATATGAAAAAAAATAAGATGTTTTGCTTGAGAAATTTATAAATATTATTATATTCTTAAAAAGAATGCAAACATGAAGACTTTTAAAAAAAATTAATGCAAGTATTAAATTGTGTTTTAATCTATAGTAAATAAATTAACAAATTTATTTGAGTAAAAAACTAACTCTACTAACTGTAGGTGTTAAAAATTGTGTTAATATTATATAGTTATTTTTGAAAGGAGCAAGAAGTATGAATCAAGAAAAAATAGGAAAATTCATTGCAACTTTAAGAAAAGAACAAAATTTAACACAAGAACAACTTGCCGAAAAATTAGGAATAACTTATAAAGCAGTATCTAAATGGGAGTGTGGTAAAGGATTACCAGATGCTTCTATTATGATGGAGTTATGTAAAATTTTAAAAATAACTGTTAATGATTTACTTAGTGGAGAAAGGGTTGATAAAGAAGACTATCAAAAAAAATTAGAAAAAAATATTATAGATACAATAGATTATACAGATAAAAAGGTATCTGAAAAAAATAAACTAATTTATGAAATGATTATGTTCTTTGGTTTAGGTTTAATCTTTATTGCCTTTACTATTTATCCTAATGATAGTAGTTGGGGTTCTATTCATTCTATAATAGGATTACTAATTTCTACTTTTGGATTTGTTAATATAAAAAGTGGTAAAACTATTTTAAAAAAAGTATTTTTTGGTATAGGTTATTTTATGATAGGTTTTATATTACTACTTCTACTTGATTATTCTAATGTAGTATTAAATAAAGTTGCTCCGAGATTTTCTTATTTAAAAGAAACTGGGGATACTATGATTATTTATAAAACACCTTTTTATAATGTGTATCGAATAAATAGAAATACTAAAAATGAGTATTATATAATAGATACGAAAAAAGAATACACAGAGAATATACCAATAACTCCATTTAATAGAGATAAATCAGGAATTGACAACATAATCCAATATAAAAATAAATATGTTGGTAATAACAGCAATGATAGTCATTTAATAGATAACTTACCACTCGCCGAATATGGATATGTATTTAAAATTGATTCTGAAAATCTAGGACTTACTATCGATTATCATATTACAGATTGGTATGTTAATGAGAGTCATTATTTAGAAAAATCATTATTATATAATTCCGTATCAATATTTGCTTTAATAGATAATGTAGAACAAATTACTTTTAATTTTAGTGGTAATACATATACAGTAAGTAGAAAACAGATTAAAGAATTATATCCTAATTTTAAAGATATAGTAAATAATGGTATTAATCAAAACAATTTCAATAAATATTTGGAAAATAAAATGAACGATGATAATTTTGTAGAAAATACATTTAAAAAAATATTTGTTAATTAAATTATAATTTGTGTTAGTAAGATAAATAGTAATTTTTCGTTATGATTTTATAGGTGGTAATTATAAAATATTGGTTGATTTTGCTTATTATAAACAGTAACAAATAAATTAGTAATATATAGTTTTGAGAGACTTTTATAAAAGTCTCTCATTATAATAATGAATGTTTAACTAGTCTTCTATTGGTAGAGTATCTACAACAACTTTTCCATCTTTGTCTAAAAGGGGAATAACACTTGGGGCCCCTCCTCTTATTCCTGCAACTATTGTTACTAAGTAATTTACACCTGTACAAGTATCAACAATAATTCTTGTTGTAAAAGTTCCAAAATCAGATGTTTCTTCATTTTTTATTTTAAATCTTTTTTCTTTTTTTCCCATATATTTTTCTCCTTCATTTTTACTTTATACTATCATATATTGAAGAAAATTACAATTTGTATGAGTAACTATTAAAATGTTAAAACTTTTTTCCAAAGTTCAAAAGGTTTTTGGTAGATTTGTTAAGTAATAGTTATCTATAATTATATGTGAAAGGAGCAAAAATATGTTAGGGGAAATAATTTTAAAATTGAGAAAACAAAATGGACTTTCACAAGAGCAATTAGGAGAACAAGTAAAGGTTACAAGACAGACTATTTCTAATTGGGAGTTAAATGAAACTACACCAAATCTAGAGCAACTAAAATTGTTATCAAAAGCATTAAATATAAGTATTGATGAACTAATTGGAAATAAATTAGAATCCAAAGTTGAATTAAATAACAATAAATTTAAGAATGACAATAAAGAAATAGTAAATAATATTTCAAAATCAAATAAATTTGCAGTCTTTATATTATTTTTAGATATTTTAATATCTATTATATGGGGAATAGCAACAGTTGTATGCATTATAGAAAATATGCATATAATGGCAATGGTTAATTTGGTTTTATGTAGTATTTGGGGTATTATAGGTGTTATTTGGCATTTAAAAAAAATAAAATAATTCAAATTCTAATTTATTCGGTCAAATTACTATAATAAAGCTGTAATAAACGATGATTTATTAGAGCTTTTTTGATAAATTAAAAAAATTTAATATTAGTAACTTGGTTGTAACTTTGAGTGTAATATAATTTAGATATAGAAAGAAAGGAGATTTTTAATATGGAAATATTAAAAGTTGAAAATTTAACGAAAGTTTACGGAAAAGATACAACTAAAGTTGTTGCCTTAGATAATGTTTCTTTTTCAGTTGAAAAAGGTGAATTTGTTGCTATTGTAGGTGCATCAGGAAGTGGAAAATCAACGCTTTTGCATTTAATTGGAGGAGTTGATCGCCCAACATCTGGTAAAGTCTATATTGATGGTAAAAATATTTATAATTTTGATGATGATAAAC
>CANQMV010000090.1 GCA_947625085.1 uncultured Bacilli bacterium | reverse complement strand
CACCTCTTGGACCTGGAAGTCCTGGTTCGCCATCTCTTCCTGGTGGACCCATCGGACCTTCTAATCCTCTTGGTCCTCGAATTACCCCAACATCTCTCCATTCCTTATCCTCATCATCCCAAACATATAAACTATCATCAACTAAATAAGAATCTCCAGGTTTTCCTGATGAATGTTCACGATTTAAATCTTGAACACTATCATATGAGCCTAAAATAGTAACACTGGTTCCAGGAAGACCAGGGGGACCCATTGGTCCCATCGGACCTTCTGAACCTTCGGCTCCGTCTTTACCATCTTTACCATTTAATCCAGCTTCTCCTCTTGGAATTACAAAATCTAAAACATGATTAAGTCCAAATTTATGGTCAGTTATGATTACTTCACTTCCAGCATCACCAGTTGTAACAGAACCAATTGTAATTGTTTCAGCTTCTCCCATTTCTCCTTTAGGTCCCATTGGTCCCATTTCGCCAACTGGGCCTATTTCACCTTGGTCACCCTTTGGACCCATCGGCCCTTCTGGACCTTGTTCTCCTTTTTCACCTTTTGGAATATAAATTTCCAACTTAAGATTATTATCTGTACCAATATTTACAATTTTAGCATCATCATCAGGACTAAGAGTTACTGTTTTTACTATATCAATTTTAGCTGGCCCTTGGGGTCCCTTTGGTCCCGTTGGTCCAATTAAACAATAATTAATAATTGGACAAAGAGGTTTTAAACAATTTCCCTGATTAAATTTATTTTTTTCATTAAACATGTAACATCTATCCTTTCTAAAAATAGTATATGTTCCTTAATTTAAGATAAATAAGGAAAAAAACTAATTTTTATTTAATAACCTAATTTCTAAAACTTCATATTATAAAATAGGTGATTAACATGATTGAACCAAAAACACATATTGTTAAAAGAGGAGAAAGTTTATATAGTATTGCTAAAACTTATCAAACAACAGTTAAACATTTAATGGAATTAAATAATTTACATAATACTATTTTACAAATCGGACAAGTTTTATTAATAAGTGATTTAGACCCAATTAATGACCAAAAAATAAATAATTATCAAGATTTTTTAAATAAAAATTTAGGAATCGGAATTTTAAAAATTCAAACTTTAATTGGAAATACTTTTTTTCCAATTGAAAATGTTTTAATAGAAGTTTATAAAGAATTTAATGGTTTAAAAAAGACTTTTTATTCAGGAAAAACGGAAGAAAGTGGTTTAATTGATAATATAAAATTACCATGTCCTCTTAAGCAAATTGATTATTTAAATAAAGCTGCAATCTATCAAATAAAAGCAACTCATCCTAATTTTCAAACTGTATTAATTGATGAAGTATCTTTATATGATGGAATTAAATCTATTCAAAAAATTGAAATGTTACCAAATAGTTATATTTTTGAAAAGGAAAAAGCAAATGGAAAATAGACAAATTGGAAGACCAATAATTCCTACTTCAATTGTAGTTCATTTAGGAGAACCAAGTGCTGCTAGTGAAGAGATAACCATTTCTTTTATCGATTATATTAAAAATGTAGCTTGTAGTGAAATATATCCATCTTGGCCAGAAGCAGCTTTAAGAAGTAATATTTTATCAGAAATTTCGTTTGCCCTTAATCGAATTTATAATGAATGGTATAAAAGTTTAGGTTATTCTTTTGATATTACTTCACTTCCTAAATACGACCAAACTTTTAAAAAAGGGAGAGATTTATTTGATAGTATTACAAAGATAGTTGATGAAATTTTTAATAATTATATAGTTAAAGGAAATCATATTGAACCTTTTTTTGCTAAGTATTGTGATGGAAAAACAACTTTATGTGATGGACTTTCTCAATTTGGAAGTGTAAATCTTGCTAATCTTGGTAAAACTCCAACGGAAATTTTAAAACATTATTATGGAGAAGATATTTCGATTATAACTAATGCTAAAACTAATGCCCCAATTCTTTCTTATCCAGGAGTTCCTTTAAAACTTGGTGATGTTTCTGAACATGTTCGAATTATTAAAAGACAATTAAATCGGATTGCCGAAAATTATAAAGCTTTACAAAAATTTGAAGTTATTCATGAATATTTTGATGTTGTTCTTTTAGAAGCAATTAAAAAATTTCAAAATATTTTTGATTTAGATGTAACCGGGGTTATTAATAAAGCAACTTGGTATAAGATAAAATATCTTTATAATGCTGTTAAAAAATTATCAGATATTTATACTGAAGGAATTGAAGAAGAAGAAATTGAAATGAAATTTGGAGTCGAATTAAAAAAAGGCGATGAAGGATTACATATTCGCGGACTTCATTATTTTTTAAGTGTTATTGCTTATTTTGATGATAATATTCCACTTTTAAAGTTAAATTCAATTTACGATGATAATACTGAAAAAATGGTTCTTGCTTTTCAAAAAGAATATAATTTAAAGGGAAGTGGGAAAGTAGATGTTGAAACTTGGAACCAAATTAGAAAAGTTTATGAAAATGTAAGAGATAATTTACCTAAAAATGCTCTTCTTTATAAAGATGAAATTTATCCTGGGATATCTTTATCTTTAGGTATGCAAGGGGATGAAGTTAAAACTTTACAAGAGTTTTTAAAAGAAATTTATTTAAAAGATAAGACTTTTTTAGATGTTAATGTTTCTAGTTGTTTTGATACTAAAACAGAAGAAGCGGTTAAGAAAATTCAAGCTTTAAAAAAATTAGAAGTAACTGGTCGAGTTGGACCAATTGATTGGAAAGAAATAGTTGATTTAACCAAATAATATTAGTTTGGAATAATTAATTGTTGGCCAACTTCAAGAGTTTGGTTAGTTAAGTTATTAGCAGTAATTATTTGTTTAGGAGTTATATGATAATCAGAAGCAATACTATATAAAGTATCACCACTTTTAACAATATATTTAATAGTTTTTTTATTTCCTTTTGGAACTTTTAATTTTTGACCAATACTTAAAACTTTATTTTTTAAATTATTAATATAGATTAAATTAGAAATATTGGTTTGAAATTGATTTGCAATTTTATAAAGAGAATCTCCTTCTTTAACGATATAATTATCATAGGCCATATCATCTTTTATAATTGTATCATTACAAATATCACTTCCAATATGTTCAATTTTACTATCTTTTTTAATATATAAAACTTGTCCTTCATGAAGAACTTGATTATGTAATTCATTTAAAGACATAAGGTTATCAATACTTGTGTCAAATTGTTTAGCAATTTTATAAAGAGAATCTCCTTTTTTAACTGTATAAGTTATATCTTGATTTCTAAAATTAAAAAAATTATTCATAGCTCACCTTTATATTTTATTTACAAAAAATATAAAATATTAATGTATAATTTAGTGGAAATAAACCATTATATTAATGGTGATAAAAATGGAAGAGAATATTAATGCTTTAGATGAATTACATAAAGGGTCTTGTATGGGAATGGATGCTATTCATTTTATATTAGATAAAGTAGAGGATGAGAGTTTTAAAAAAATCCTTGATAAACAATATCAAACTTATAAAAGTATCAATGAAGATAT
>CANQMV010000089.1 GCA_947625085.1 uncultured Bacilli bacterium | reverse complement strand
AAAGATTCAAACATGAATCCAAATAATTCTAAATCACTAATTAACTGTTTCTGCTTTAATCCCAAAACTGAACAAGCCAATGATGGATCAACAAAGTGTCTTTTTGCAGTTTTTCCAACTCTTACACTTGATCGTATTTTTTCTGAGAAAGGTAACTGATCTTGAATCAAATGAATATTGTTTAAAATATTTAAATATTCAGCTACAGTATTTCTGGTTATTCGATATTGTTCTTTTGTTGTATAGTCCTCAATATCACTTACTAACTTTTCATTAGTTGCAAGTGTAGTTTCATTTCTTGCTAATGATCTTAATAGCATTCTCATTTTTTCTTTATCCCTAGTAACACCATCATAATTGATATCATGGTCTAAAACATTTTGGATATAACTTTCTGGTAATCTATAATAATTTTTACTATCATACTTTAAACTAGCTGGCCATCCACCTCTAATAATTAAATCCGCATACTTTTGAATAGATGGCTTATTTTTTAAATTTACAGCTATATCCTTATTTTCAAATAAATCTGAAAGAGACACTAATCCTTCAGAATCTCCAGATTCATATAAAGACATAGTATACATATTTAATTTACAAATTCTTCCTGCTCCCGAATGAAATATTTTGTCTGATCTAACCGGAACTGATGAACCTGTTAAAATAAATTTACCGCTTTTCCCATCTTCATCGCATTTAGTTCTAACATCATCCCATATTTGTTCAATAGATTGCCATTCATCAATTAGTTCAGGGAACTCATTTGTATATATTAAATCTCTGTTTATTAAAGCTTTTTGGTAATCAGAATTGGGATTATCAGACTTTGTTAATAAAACGGATGAATTGGCATGATTTAAAGCTGTCCAAGTTTTTCCACAATACTTTGGCCCTTCGATACTAATAGCACCAAATAATTGCAACAACTCATCTATTTCATCATCAACTAACCTTTTAGTATAATTTTCTTTTGTTAAAGGCATAAGCATTCCTCCTATAATTAATATATCATATTATATAACATCAATCAATTATTATTGTGCGTTTAGCACAAGTTTTGCTGTGCAAACAGCACAAATTCTATAGTGCATTTTTACACTGAATCTATTAAATATTTAATAACATTCTTGCCCTTTTAATATACGATCAATTACTTCTTTATATTTACTTTCATTTATTTGATTATCCAATTCTTCTGTTAGTTCAGCTATATTTTTAACAATTTCTTTATCATTTTCTTTTAACAATTTAGATAGTTCATCACATATTTTTTTATTATCCTCAATGTATTTATTATTTATATCATAAATCATATATTGTTTCACAATATTCATACCGTTTTTTATATTTGATAATAATAAACTTATGTTTATTAAATTTACATAGGTACAGTAATCAGTAAAATTTAAATCAAATTGGCTTTCATCCATTTTCAATCTTTTTCTAAGATAATTTAAAAACATATATTCAATTAAAATCATTGTATATTTTAAATTTATTAATAAATGCTTTTTATATTTTATTGTATTTGATAAATAAGATAATAATTCTTTCATGCTACACGGATGAGTTATTTTACATAAATACTTATAAATATAATTAAAATCTTCTTTATCGAAAAAATCAGTAAATAAATGATTACAATTATCTTCCAATACTTTTCTGAATAATCCTGGGGTCATATTTAAGCGTATTTTTAATTTTTTATCATAAGATGTAGCTATAATATATATTATATTCTCATATAAAGTTCTTAATACAGTTGCAGCATTAAACAAATCATCAGAATTAATTAACTGATTAACAACTTTAAAGTCACTTGATATTTTTTCATATATCTTTTTTGATTTATTATATTTACTTATCTTTTTAAAATCAAATGTTTCTATTTCATTTATAAATACATAATGCGCGCATTCAAAAACACGCATACATTTCTTACAATCATTTATTTCTTTTAAATATAAATTTGCACCCATAATAACACCTTCTTTTTTTATTATTATAACAAAAAAACTAGATTTCTCTAGTTTTGAAATCAATTTAATTTCACCTTTTTAGTTCATAAGGCTAATCAATTTGTATTATTTAATTTATTTTAATGAGATTATTTAAAATAAGCATTCTATCATATACCCTTTCAAATGGATGTGCTCCCTTACTAATTAATGCTACACTTCTATAATCTTCTATTAAATCTTCTTCACCTTTAAACGTTTGGGATAGTATATCCTTTTTAGCAGAATTAAAGGCTGATAATTTTATATTAACTGTGTTAAGCTTTATAAGTGATTTTTCTACATTTTCCACATCAATATACCCAAGTGCTATAAGTAAAAGCAAAAATTTTAAAAGTCTTTTATTTGTTGCTATAGGTTGTTCTGATAAAGTAGATAGTTTATTTAAAACATTAATAATTCTATTGACATAAACCGTAGTTTCTTCAGATAAATCTTCGGATTTATCTGATACATATTTTTTTATGACACTATCGGTGACTCCAAAATTAATTTTATTTTCCAATAGTCCAATGATGCTATAAAATATTTTATCAAATTCCATCCTAGAATCAGGAAAATTTATAACTTTTAATAATCCTTCTTTGTCTGTTATTTGATTTAAATATTTTTCAAGAATTGATTCGGGTAAAGAATTTAATATTTCACCAGCTCTTAATCTCTCTTGATTTTGAACAAACCTAAAATATTCAGAAACTTGCTCATCAGTTGCATCAGATATTGATGTAACGGCAAGAGGAAAGGCATCAATCATTCTTTTTAAAGATTCTGGAATATTAGAATAATTTAACTTAAATTTTTTCCCTAACTGGTATTTTTTTAAAATTTTTTGAACACTTTTAGATTCATCGCCTATAAATAACTCGTATGTTTCATCTAAAATTTCTTTTGAAGTTTGATAACCAACTTCATAGTCATTGAAGATAAAATTATATATAGTTGTCAACCTTTGTTGTCCATCAACAACTTCTTGCCTTGCACCTTTGATATTTTGAAAATCCATTTTTCTAATTGTAATATTTCCAATCGGGTATCTTTTAGCTATGCTTAAAATTAATTTATCTTTGAACTCGTCATTCCAAACATAATTTCTTTGATATTCTGGTTGTAAATCTAAACCTCCTCTTCTAGCCTCAGATATATCATTCATAAGTGTCAATATAGGTAAAGAACCTGGTTGAAAATTAATTTTTTTCACAAAATCACCTCTTTCAATTAGATTCTATATCATTTTTACGCATATGTCAATATTTTTTAGGAATATGTATAAGATTCTATTAAAGACCAATATGATGCTTATATTTTTTTGATTTTATGCTTTTGCTCTAAATTAGAGCAAAATTAATTAAATATTATTTAATATGCTAAATTTGTAAATTATCTCTATATTTTTATCTTTAGCTATAACTATTTTATCAATAATAGTTTGCATAAGCTCCCTTGTAGGATTTTCAATATTAATTAAAGACTTAATCCTTTCTTCATATTGTTTTAAAGCGTCAGTTTTATTTTTTATAACCTTGCTATTGTCATCCTTAAATTTTTTTATTTCTTTTCTTAATTTAGTTAGTAAAACTTCAGTATCATTAGCAATCCTTTTATACATTTCTTCTGATACTAAACCTTTAAATTTATCTTCATAAAGTGTATCTAATTTATTAAAATATTCTTTTTCCTTTGTTTCTAACCCTTTTATTTTCTCTTGTGTCTTAAAATTATTCTTTTTCTTATTATTAATTTCATTTGCAATATCAGATACATTAATAGCTTTTAAATA
>CANQMV010000088.1 GCA_947625085.1 uncultured Bacilli bacterium | reverse complement strand
TAATTAGGCACTAGACTTTGTTATTTTATCATTAACCGAAGTGCTTCCTTAATTTGTTCTTCAACACTATTTTCTTTATTAACTCTTCCAATTACACTTTTTACATCTTTATCTTTATAACCAAGAGCAATTAAAGCATCATAAACTTCATCAGTAGTTGTTTCTAAAACATCACCTATTACTTGTAATTTACCTTTTAAATCAAGAATCATTTGTCTTGCTAATTTATCACCAATTTTAGGAAATTTCTTTAAATATAAAAGATTTTCTCTATTAATTGCATCAGCAATTCCATTAATTGACCCCATAGCAATAATTGGTAGAGCCATTTTACAACCTAATCCTTTAACATTAATAAGTTTTAAAAACAATTCTTTTTCATCTAAAGTTTTAAATCCAAATAAAAGATGTTCATCTTCTTTAATTTGTTGATATAGATAAACTTTATATTCATTATCCTCTTTAAATGCATAAGGATTTGGCGTATTAATTAAATACCCTATCCCATTATTTTCTAAAGTAATACTGTTACTATCAACATCTACTACTTTTCCTATTATATAACTATACATATACTTCACCTTTAACAATCAATATTATAGTCTAAAAAAAGTGATTTGTCTATAAAAGTAAATCACTTATTCTTAAATATTTATTAATTTTAATTTTCTTCTAATTTAACACTAACTAATTTAGAAACTCCTGATTCTTGCATGGTTATTCCATATAAAGTTTTAGCATATTCCATGGTTCTTTTTTTATGCGTAATTAACAAAAATTGGGTTTTATCTTTATAATGATTTAAATATACTCCAAAATTATCAACATTAGCCTCATCCAAAGCCGCTTCAACTTCATCAAATACGCAAAATGGAACTTGTCTAATATTTAAAATAGCAAAAAGTAAACTAATTGCCGTTAAAGTTTTCTCTCCTCCTGATAAAAGAGTAATGGTTTTTAACTTTTTACCTGGAGGTGAGGCTGTTATTTCAATTCCTGTTTCTAATAAATTATTTGGATTAGTAAGTTCTAAATGAGCCTCTCCTCCTTTAAACATTTCTTTAAAGACTTTTTGAAATTCAACTTCTAATTCTTTAAAAGTTTTAAGGAAGTCACTTTTCATAACTTCATCCATTTCAGAAATTATTGAATAAAGCATCTCTTTAGCATTTAATAAATCATTCTTTTCATTTTCTAAATATGAATAACGGTCATTAACTTCTTCATATTCTTTTATCGAATCTAAATTAACCATTCCAATTTCTTTTAATTTATTTTTATAATTATTTACTTCTTCTCTTGCTAAAGTTAAATCCATTTCTATAAAGTATTCTTCTCTTGCTCTTTCATAAGTTAAATTATATTCATTATTTAAAATATTTAAATCATTATCAAGTGATACATCTAATTTATTTAATGAAATAGTTAAATTATTTAATTCTTTTTCAAAATTTTTCAAGATTACTTGTTTTTCTTTAAGACTTCCTTCTTCTTCTAATATTTGACTTTGTAATTCATCTTTTTGAAGGATTAATGATTTAATCTCAGCTTCTAATAATTCACAAGCTAATTTTTTATCATAATATTTTTGGTCTAATTCTTCAATTTCTTTGGAATTATCAAATTCACCCATTAAAGTTTTTAATTCCAACTCCATATCATTAAGTGATTTAGTAGTTTCAGCAATTTTTTCTTTTAAAACGTTCATTTCATCTAAAATTTGAATTAAACTTGCTCTATTATCATATATTTTTTTATCTAAATTTTGAATTTTAGTATCAAAATCTTGTAAAGATTTATCTAAGTTTTCAATTACCCCTTGAGATAAAGTAAGTTTGGTTTCTAAATCTATTAATTGACCTTTTATAGATATGCTATTTTTAGTATTTAAAGAACCTCCTGTAATACTTCCTCCAACATGAATTATATCTCCATCTAAAGTTACAATTCGATATTTATTATTAATTAATTTGCTAATTTCATTACCAACTTTTAAATCTTTGACAATTAAAATATTTCCAAATTGATTTAAAATAATATTTTTATAAAGAGGGTCGTATTCTAAAAAATCAGCTAATATTCCTAAATAACCGCTGTGATTACTAAGAATATCTAAAGTTTCTAAATCAACAAATTTTTTCTTGATTACATTAAGGGGTAAGAAAGTAGCTCGTCCTAAATTATTTTCTTTTAAATAGTTAATTGCCTCTTTAGCACTATCAGCTGTTTCAACAATCAAAAAGTTTTTAATCGGATTCATAATAACTTCTAAAGCCTTTTCGTAAAAAGGATTAACTGTAACTAAATTAAAAAGAGCATCATGAATTCCTTGTAATTTAGGATTATCAAGAATTTTTCTAGTATTAATATTTAAATAAGCATTTTCAGAAATATTAGTTTTTAATATTTCAATTTGATTAGTAAGACTATACATTTCTTTAGTTTTATAATTATATTCTTTTAATGTATTATCTTTTTTACTTTTTAAATCATTTAAATCATCAATTAAATTATTTAATAATTCTTCATAACTTTTTTTTCTTTCTACTTTCGTTTCTAAATCTTTTGTTTCTAGTTGAAGTTTATTTTCTAAACTTAATCTATTTTCTTGTAAAAAACTAATATTTTCATGAATTTTAATATTATCGGCTGAATATTTGCTTCTTTCTTTAAAAATTATTCTTTGACTGTTTAATTCGTCTTTTTCATGAGTAATATTGACTAAGTTTTCGTTTTTTTCTTGAATTTGGCGTTCTAAATTAATCTCATCAAGACGCATTTTGGAAAGAGTTGGGGTATTTATTTCTTTATTTAAATCAATTATGGTATTTTCTAGTTCTTCGATTTTTTGTTTGGTATTTTGATAATTGGTATTTAAATCGGTTATTTCAAAAACCAGCATTGAAACTTCAACTTGTTCTAGTTTTTTCTTGGTTTCTAAATAATGTTTAGCTTTTTCACTTTGATTTTTTAAGGGGGTTAATCTAGCTTCAACTTCATTTATAATATCGGAAAGTCTTTCTAAATTAAGATTGGTTTTATCAAGTTTTTTGAATGCTTCTTCCCGTCGTTTTTTATATTTTAAAATACCAGCTGCTTCTTCTATTACTAGTCGTCTTTCGTAGGGAGAATTAGAAAGTATCTTAGAAATTTCACCTTGACTTATTATATTAAAGGAATCTCTTCCGATTGCACTATCAAGAAATAAATCAATAACATCTTTTAACCGACATTTATCGCCATTTAAAAAGTATTCGTTATCACCAGTTTTATAAAGTCTTCTTTTTATAGAAACACTAGCATATGGTACTTTTAAATAATTATCTTGATTATCAAAGGTTAAGGTAACACTAGCTGCATGCATAGGACTTCTATTTTTAGACCCACCAAAAATAACATCACTCATTAAATTGTCACCTCGAAGTGATTTAACTGATTGTTCTCCAAGCACAAATCGGATAGCATCAACTATATTACTTTTACCACTTCCATTTGGTCCAACAATACAAGTAATGTTATTATCTAAATTAATATTAGTTTTATCAGCAAATGATTTAAATCCAGATATTTCAATTTCTTTTAAATACATATGACACCTTCTATTTTCATTCTTATATAAGTATATCAAAATATCAGGAAATTGCCAATAACTTTCATTTTTTTCGGTTTATTTTTATTAAATAGCAAGAACAAGACGAGTGGCGATCCAAGCATAGGTCGTACCAGTGGCCCTACCGAAGTAGAACTGACCAGTGAGTACTCCATTCCTATTATTTCCACCACGATGGAACCATAAATTTGATTCTGATTCAAGAAAGTAAGAACCATCAGCATACCAAGCATTATGATATCTTTTGCTATTATTATGATGAAAATCAAAATAATAATAAAATGGACCCATCTCTCCCGTTGCATCTCCTAAGATTCTTTTACTATACGATGTTATGGTTGCATCTGAATATTTATCTAAATAAGCATCATATTTCGTTAATTCATCAGACGTAAACCCACTTGCATCTCCACTTGAATATGGTCTATATGAGGC
>CANQMV010000087.1 GCA_947625085.1 uncultured Bacilli bacterium | reverse complement strand
TGTTCCTGTATTTTCTAACGTTATTTTTACTTCTTGATTTTGAAATCCTTCGGTATCACTTTTTGGAAGTTCTCCTTCTAAATTTAACGCATTATCACTTGTAACTTTCATTTTCAATTCTCCAGTTTGAAAAGTTATTACTTCTTCTGTTTCATCATGATTTTTTAAAAGTGAATAACTACTTCCTATAAATAACATTAAAACAAATACTATAATTATAATTAATACTTTTCTTTGACTTTTAACAACTTTTTCATCTATATCTTTTTTTAATAACCTTGGTTCTTTCATTTCTCCTCCTAAATAAACTTAAAAAACACCCAAAAACTTGGTAATTTTCTTACCAATTTTTTAAGTGTTATTCTCTTAAATTTAAAGGATTTACTTGATATTTAAGTACTATACCCCCCCCCAGGTTGACAAATTGTCAACTTCTTTTTGACTTAATTTTTCTTCTATTTTAACCATATAATCACGTCCTATTTTCTATATTAATATTACCATAGAAAACCTCTTTTAACAAGAATTTTTAAATTTTTTGCTTACATTTTTTTAGAAAAAGTGCTATAATAAAGAAGAAATTTAGAGATTTAGTTAATAACTTAAATTACTTTACTGGAGGAAATTTTATGTTTAATGTTGGAGATTATATAATTTATCTTAAAGATGTTTGCAAGATAACATCTATTAAAGAAAAATATTTAAATGATGAAGATTATTATATTTTAACACCAATAAATGATGATACTTTAAAATTAAATATACCAGTTAATAACAAATCATTAAGAAAATTACTTGATTTAGATAAAATTATGGAAATTATTGATAATATCCAAAATATTGAAATAATTGAAGAAGATGATAAAGCTATCGAAAGTGAATATAAAAGATTACTAGCAAGTGGTAATCCCAAAGATTTAATTAAAGTTATAAAAACTAGTTATTTTCGAAATAAAATAAGACTTGATAATAAGAAAAAAATAAGTGATAAAGATAAAAATTATTTTGAATTAGCTGAAAAATATCTTTACCCAGAATTTTCAATTGTTTTAAATAAAACTATTGATGAAACAAGAGAATTTATAATTAATAAAGTCGATGAGGTAATTTGTAATGGTTAGTGCATATTTAGAAAATGACATATTAACCCTAAACCTAAACAAAAAAATTAATCAAATATTAAAAGAAAATGAAATAAATAGCATTGAAGATTTATGGATAAAAAATCGAGCTAATTTAAAGAAAATGGGCTTAAATGATAAAGAAATTAAAGAAGTTATTATCAAATTAGAATTAATTGGTCTTGATTTAAACAAAAAGAAGAATAAATAATTTAAACTTATTCTTCTTTTTCAGTCTGTAATTTTAAAGCAATTTCTTTTAATTTTCGAAATCTATGATTAAGACCTGATTTAGTAATTTGATGATTAGTTTCTAAACTCATAATTTGACTTAATTCTTCTAAAGATGATTCTGGATATTTTAAACGATATCTGGCAGCATCTTCTAATTTTTGGTCTAAAGTTTCTAAGCCAATTACCTCTTTTATTAAATTTATATTTTCAATTTGTTTATTTGAAGTTAAAATACTTTTTTCAAGATTAGCTTGCTCACAGTTATTAAGACGATTAGTCATATTTTTATGGTCACGATAAATTCTAATATCTTCAAAATACATAACAGCAAGACTTGCCTCAATAATCCTTAAAAAATCGCCAATTTTTTCAGCCTCTTTAATATAGACCATATAACCTTTATCTCTAGAAATTACTTTACTATTTAAATAAAACTCATTTAATAAATTAGAAACAAACAAAGCTTCTTTTCTTTTATCAACCGAAAATTCCAAATGATACATAGAAGTTTTAGGGTCATTTACACTCCCTCGCATTAAAAAGACTCCTTTTAAATACGCTCTTTTCTCATCATCAGAATCAACAAGATAATGGGATACTTCTTCTTTAAAAGTTAAATTATCATTTAAAACTCCTAAATCCTTTAAAATAAAATCTAATTTATCTAAAATTGTTATCATATAAAGCCGATTTTTACTAAATTTAGTATTTTTATATTCTGTTTTAATATTAATATTATAAATTTCTTTAAAAAGATTATAAATATGTTTACAAACCGTTGAATTTTCTGTAACGATTTCAATTTTTTTAGAATTTATTTCATAAGAGTTTCTAAGAATAGCCGAAAGTTCTGCCATCATAGCATTTTTATTATTATAAATACCACTTATCTCATTTTTAATTCTCGTTGTAAAAGACATAACTTACTCCTTATTTAAATTTTTTATTATATCAACTGCGGCTATCATTCCATCATCAGCAGCTCCAACTAATTGATATAAATCTTTTTTTATAACATCACCAACAGCATAAATCGTTTTTAGATTAGTTCTTTTTTTATCATCAACTTTTAAATAATTACCATCAAGTTCAAAATCTAAACTAGCAAATATATTAGGAGTACTTCCTATATAAACAAAAACACAATCAGTTTTAAGTTCATGTTCTTCTTCACCTTTTTTATAAGTAATTGAAGTTAATTTATTATCTGAGGCATTTAAAGCGGTAGTCATACTTTCATAAAGAATTTTAATATTATCCTTTTTCTCTAACTCTAAAACTAAATTTTCATTAGTCTTAAAATAAGGATATTTATTAAGAATCGTAACACTTTTACATATATTAGCTAAATACAAAGCTTCATGAATAGCAGAATCTCCTGCTCCAATTACAGAGACATCTTTCCCCTTAAAAAAGAAACCATCACATAAAGCACAATAACTAACACCATGTCCGATTAGTTCTTCTTCATTAGGAAGGCCTAATTTTCTGGCTTCTTTACCAGTTGCTAAAATTAAATATTTACATTTTAAATCACCTGATTTTAAAGAAACAATATTTTCATTTTCACTTTGACTTATATTAATTACAGTATCAAGTAAAATATCTATTTGATTACTTTTTGCTTGTTCATATAAATTAGAAGCAAGGTCTGGTCCTGTAATTGTTGTAAAACCAGGATAATTTTCAATTTTACTGATTTTATTTAAAATTCCTCCCATTGCTCCTTTTTCAATTAATAAAACCTTTTTAGAAGCATTTTTTAAATAAATTGCTGCTGTAATTCCCGCAATTCCTCCACCAATTATTATACAATCATATTTTTCCATTTACTTTTCCTCCTTTTGATAATTATTAGAATATTTAAATGCTAGGATAAATGATACTAATCCAACAATAAATAAAAAGATTGAAATTACTTGAGCCATTTTTAAATTATAAAACATTAAACTATCTGTTCGCATACTTTCAATAAAAAATCTAACTAAAGAATACCACATTAAATAAATTGATAAAAGCATTCCGATTTTTAATTTTTTTAGTTTTCGAACTATTAGTAATATTATTAAACCAATTAAATTTAAAACTGATTCATAAAGAAAAGTTGGGTGATAAATTATTCCATTTATAGTCATACCATTAATTATAAAATTAGGAATTTTTAAACTTTCTAAAAAGGCTCTAGTTGTTTCGCCACCATGAGCTTCACTATTGAAGAAATTGCCCCAACGACCAATAATTTGCCCTAAAATTAAACCTAGTGAACAAGTATCTAAATATCTAATCATTTCTAAAAATTTCTTTTTATGAAAATAACAATATAGAATAATCGTTAAAATTCCGGCAATTATAGCACCATGAATAGCAAGTCCACCATTCCAAATCGCGATAATTTCAGCTAAATTATTGGTATAATAATCAAGATTAAATAATACATAATAAATTCTGGCTCCTAAAAAGCCAAAGATAATAACATAAAAAATCATATCTAAAAAGAACTTAGTATCAAGTTTTAATCTTTTAAGTTCAAAATAAGTAAGACATCCTCCAAGTAAAACTCCTAACAACATAGTAATTGAATACCAATAAATTGTTATATATCCAAATTGAAATGCAATTCTATCCATACTTTTCTCCTATAATCAGTATATACTAAAGATTTTATTTTTACAAATATTTTCACAATTTTTACAAATATTTTCCGATTAAAACTAAAAAATGAATGAAATAAATTTCATTCGCCAACCACTATGTGGTTGCTTTTTTTAATGTATAATTATAATGTGATG
>CANQMV010000086.1 GCA_947625085.1 uncultured Bacilli bacterium | reverse complement strand
AGTTTTATATTAAAATTTTCATTTTAATATTCTTTTCATCTAGTATGCTAGTTTTCCATAAAACTTTTCACACTATCTTATTATATGAATAGTTTTTATTTCTTGTTTAGTTTTTCAATTTTTTTATTTAATTCTCTTTGTCTTTTTGCAAAGATTTCGTTTTGTTTGAAAAAAGTTTCTCGTTCTACTTCATTATTTTTATATCTTTTATCTAAATTATCAATTGCTTTTTTTAATCCTTCTTTTTCTTTTTGAAAATAATTTTCTTCTGAATTAAAAAAATCATTTTTTATAATCATTTTTCACTCCTATTTTTAAATTTTAAAATAATTGGGGTTCCAGTCAAATCAATATTTTCACGTAGTTTATTTTCTAAATAACGGTAATATGAGAAATGAACTAAATTTTTATTATTAACAAAGAATGTAAATTTTGGAGGTTTTATATCTTCTTCTACTACATAATAAATTTTTAAGCGTTTTCCTTTATATGATGGTGGTATATTTAAATTATAAGCTTCTGTTATTATTTCATTTAAAACGCTAGTTTGTATTCTTTTTATACTATTTTCGTAAGCAGCTAAAACTTCTGGCATAATTAAATGAATTCTTTTTTTGTTAAGAGCTGATACAAAAACAATTTTTACATAAGGCAAAAATTGAAATTCGCTTTGTAAAAGTTTAGTAAATTCTCGTTTTTTATCATCTTTGTAATCATCACATTTATTAACAACAATTACTAAGGCTTTTCCTTTTTCAAGGGCCATACCGGCTATATGTTTATCATGTTCTTTAATGCCATCTAAATAATCAATAACTAAAAGGCAAACATCCGAACGGTCAATTGCTTTTAAACTTCTAAGAAGACTATATTTTTCAATTTTTTCATATATTTTTCCACGTTTTCTAATGCCGGCTGTATCGATTATAACATATTCTTCACCTTGATATTTAAAGTTCGTATCAACGGCATCTCGAGTAGTACCAGCAATATTTGAAACTAAAACTTTTTCATTTCCTAAAATAGCATTTACTAAACTACTTTTTCCAACGTTAGGTCGCCCAATTAAAGAAAACTTTATGCGATTATCATCTTCTTCTTTTTCATATTTTGGAAAATCTTTAACAATTAAATCGAGTAAATTGGCTATTCCAATTCCATGTTCCACACTAATTTCAATAATTTCTTTAAAACCAAGTTCATAATAATCAAATTTATGAACTTCACTTTCTTTATTGTCAATTTTATTAAAAACAACTATTACTCTTTTATTGCTTTTATGTAAAACATTTGCTAAGTATCTGTCATTAGCATTTATACTTTCTTTCGAATCAACGATAAATAAAATCACATCAGCTTCATCGATTGCTATATTTACCTGAATTTCAATTAAATTATTAAAATTACCCTCACTAATATCAATACCACCAGTATCAATTAAATTAAATTTATAATCTAAATAATCAACTTCTGTGTAAATTCTATCTCGAGTTACTCCTGGTAAATTTTCAACAATAGAAATTTTTTCATGAGCCAGTTTATTAAATAAGGTTGATTTTCCGACATTAGGTCGCCCAACTAAAGCAACGGTTTTCAATTTCATAATACCCCTCCTAATTAATCCAGTTTTAAAATTCTTTGCATATTATAACATAAATTTTCAATTTAAACAAAACTTTTTTAGTTTAATTCATCGGTTGCTTTAGCATTTAAGGTTAAATCTGCTCTTCTTCCTAAAAGATAAGCATAATAACCACTAGCAGCAATCATGGCCGCATTATCAGTTGAGTATTTAATACTTGGAAAAGTATAGTTAATTTTTTCTTTTTCAAGTAACTCTTGAAAACTTTTTCTAATAGTAGCATTCGCAGAAACTCCACCAGCTAAAATAAAATTTTTGACTTTATATTCAGAAATAGCCCGCATTGTCTTTTTCGTTAAAGTTTTAATAACAACCTCTTGAAAAGAAACAGCCAAATTTTCTTTATTTATTACATTACCTCGTTGCTTTTCATTATGAACTAAATTGATAACAGCACTTTTTAAACCACTAAAACTAAAATTATAACTATTATCGTTTAAAGGAATTGGTAAATCATAAGTTGGCTTGCCAAGACTTGCTAATTTTTCAATTTTAGGACCACCTGGATATTCTAATTCTAAAACTTTAGCAACTTTATCGTAACACTCTCCAACAGCATCATCTAAAGTCTCACCTAATTTTTTAAAGGAATAATCCTTCTCCATATATATAAGTTCCGTATGACCACCACTTATAACCAGTGCAATTAAAGGAAACTCTAAACGTTTTACTAAATTATTAGCATAAATATGACCAGAAATATGATGAACCGGAACAAGAGGTTTATTATATAAAAAAGCTAAGGTTTTAGCACATTCAACGCCAACTAATAAACTGCCAATTAACCCTGGACCATAAGTAACTGCAATAGCTGTAATATCATCCATTTGTAGGTTTGCTTTTGTTAAACATTCTTCCAAGACAAACGTGATATTTTTAATATGCGCTCTACTAGCAATTTCAGGTACAACTCCGCCATATTTTTTATGAATGTCTATTTGACTTGAAATTACAGTACTTATCTCTTCTATTCCATTTTTTACAATTGAAAAACTAGTTTCATCGCAACTAGACTCAATTCCTAATATATATATATCATTCATTTACATCAACTCTTTTTCCATCAAAATACCATCAACATCATTATAATACTTTTCTCTTTTAGCAACTGGTATAAAACCATATTTTTTATAAAGATAAATTGCCTTTTCATTATCACTTCTAACTTCTAAAGTTATATTTTCAATTTTTTTATCTTTTGCATATTTTATCATATATTCTAGTAAACGAGACCCAATATGCTTATTTTGAAAAAAATCTAATACATTAAAATTAACAATTTCCATTCGATTATAAATTTCATAATAATTAAGAAACCCAACTATTTTCGAATCAATTAAATAAACTATATACTTAGTATAAGGATTATTTTTAAAATCATTTAAGATATCATTTTCTAAAAAAATATTTGGAAATTTTGCTTCTAATTCATGAATAAATTCAATATCTTGATTAGAAATATTAATTATCATAGTTTGCTAATTCCTTTAAATTTTCTTCAGCCTCAGTTAATTTTAAATAATTTGGTTCAACTAAATGAGGATTAATATTTTCTTTATTTTTAAAAGACAAAATTATTTTTAGAATATCAGGAGTATAACTTTTAGAATTAGAAAGTTTTAAATTTAAATCATTAGTAACAAAAACATAATCTTGATTTAAACTATCAAGATATTTAATTAAATTGCTCAATTTTATATATTGATTTTTAAAAATTAAAGAATTATTAGCATAAATTCCAGCATATACGTAATTACGTCTAGCATCTATTACAGGAACAACTAACTTAGAAGTTTCAACACTTAAAGCCATGGCATCTAAACTGGAAATAGTCGTAATTGGTATATGAAAAGCCCAAGCATAAATTTTAGCAAAAGTCATCCCAATTCGAATTCCAGTATAAGAACCAGGTCCATTTACAACTATTATTTTATCAATATCATGTGGATTTAAATTAACTGCTTTAAATAATTTTGCAACTTCACTTAGCGTATATTTAGATAATTCTTTTTGAAAATCCTTTTTAACAATAGCTAATAATTTATTATCTTGAGCAATTCCAGCATATAGATAACTAGAAGATGTATCTATATAAAAAATTTTCATGAAATAACTCCACAAATATCTTCATATTCTTTGCCATATGGAATTAAAACTAAAACTCTTGTATTTTCATCTATAATTTTAAATTTAACTTCTAATCTTTCGTCAGGTAATTTATCTTTAATCATATCTGCCCATTCAATTATAGTAACTCCGCCCATATCATAATAATCTTCAATACCAATATCTTCTTTTTGGTCTTCTATACGATACACATCCATATGATATAAAGGTAATTCACCATTTGGATATTCTTTTATAATATTAAAAGTTGGTGAAGTTATATTTTCATCAATACCTAATGCTTTAGCAAAGGCCTTAACAAAAACTGTTTTTCCGCTGCCTAAATCACCAGATAAACAAATTACCATATTTGGAAACTTTTCTGATTCTATATTTTCTGCAATCATTGCAGTATCTCTTTCATTATAAGATGTTATTTTGTATTCCATTTTAATCACCAAAATAATTATACAAAAAAAAAATATGATAGACAACATATTTTTAACTATTTTATATAAAAAATCTAAGCAATTTTCTATTTTAGCATTAACAATTATCACTAGTTAAAAAGATTAACTTTTTATATTTTGGGACACCTTTTGGGTCCCCTAATAGAAAATATCACAAAAAAATGACTAAATTTTAACCGATTTAGTCTTTTTAAAACAAAAAAAATTCTTAGCGATTTCCTATTTTAGCATTAACAACTATCGTCGGCGTTAAAGAGCTTAACTTCTGTGTTCG
>CANQMV010000085.1 GCA_947625085.1 uncultured Bacilli bacterium | reverse complement strand
ATCTGTTTGTTTTTCATAATATACGGGTATCATACTAGAAAGCATTTCAGGAGGATTAGCTCCACTTCTATCAAGAGAATTATTTTGGGTTGCATCTACTTCTACTACTTTATTAAAAGTTTGACCTAACGGATTAGCATCTATATCTATCCATAATACTATTTCATAAGTTATTATTTCAGATACTTCAATTACTCCTTCATCAATTATTCCGTTGCTATCTAAATTTTTTACCTCAAGGGTTTCTTTGGTATTATCAATTGAACTTATTTTAGTTAATCGATATCTTACATTACTATTACTCATTGTACTTTTAGTTTCTTTATCAACTAAACTTACTTTATAATTTGCTGATACATCTCCGGTATTTTTTATTTCAAAAGTTGTACTTTCATTATATATTCCATCTTCATCACTCATTGGTACTGTTTTATCTAGTGTTACTTGAACCATATCTTTTAATAAAATAACTCCAAAGTTTTTCATACTTAAACTTTGTTCTTCAGATTCACGTTCTGCTTTTAAATAAGCATAACTACTTCCAATTATTAATATGATGGTTAAAACAATTAGACTAATTATTATACTTTTCTTATTCATAAATTCCCTACTTTCTATTTAACTAAATTATAAAATAAAATTTTCTAGTATTCAAGACCCTTGCCCCACTTTTTAATTTTTTTGAAAATTAAAAAACACATAAAAACCTAGTCTTATTCTACTAGTTTCATGTGTCTTATTTTGTCTAATTTTAGAATATAGTTATCCTTTAATTTAAGTACTATACCCCCCCCCAGGTTGACATATTGTCAACTTCTTTTAATTTCAATTTTTTATTTATTGATACCATTATTATCACTTATCCTTCTAATATAAGAATACAATATTTTTAGGATTTAATCAAGCAAAAATACTATACTTTTTTTTCAAGATTAATATTAAAATAATCTTTTCTTTAGATACAAAAGCAATTATTATAGATAGTATAAAAATTTATAAATATCATTTAAGTAGCATTAAAAACTAAACTAATACCTATGAAATAATTAGATAATATTAAGATAATATAAAAGCAATAGTATTACAAATAACAGCCATAAAAAACATAATACCAGTAAATAAATCAGTTTTATCTTTTCTTATTTTATAACGACTTAAAAAAGTAACACAATTATAAGCACATAACAAACTAACAATAGATGCCATAGAGGTATCTTTAAAAAATGAAATTAGCATTAAAATGATAGAAAATAAAGCCATTCCAATAATACCATATTTCATAGATTTTAAATTTACTAATTCTGTTAATTTGATAATATTTTCTTCACTCTTTTTTTCAATATCTTTAGCTTCTATAATTTCTCCAGCAAGAATATCATTTACACTTACTTCTAATATTTCACTAAGCGGTTTAAGCAAAGACATATCCATTAAACATAACCCTCTTTCCCACTTACTTACAGCATTTTTAGTAATTCCTAATTTCTCAGCAAGTTCTTCTTGCGTTAACTTTTTTAATTTTCTTTGATTAGCAATAAATTTTCCAATTTTTTCTTGATTCATAATCTCCTCCTTCAAAGAAAACTATAACAATTATATAATAATTTTTAAACATACCAAAAGTTTACTTTAAAGATTTTATCATAAAACTACATTCAAATTAAAAAAACGAATCAAAAATAATTCGTTAATTTAATTGTACTATTTATTTTTTCTTAAATATAATTTTAAATAACATTCTTACAAAGGGTTGTATAAAAAACAATTGAGAAAAATATGCAAATGGAAAATTAAAACAAATTAACTTTAACCAATTAGCAAGTAATGTTAAAATATTAAAACCTAAGTAATATGGATAATACAAAAAAGCAGTTATAAAACTCATAAGGGGAACCATAATTCCAACAGTAGCACAAATTACTGCTGTTTCAAATTGAACTGGATTGGTTTTTTTAATATCAAAATTTCGACAAGCCATTTTAAATGAAAAAGGTTGACCTACTAACATTTCAGCTAAATAAGCAAAGCAAAATTCAACTAAAACAACAGCCCAAATTGGTAAATAATGGCCAAACATATAAACTCCACCTAAACTATTAATAGCTTTTAAAACAGTATTTGTCTCAGTTAAATTCATTAAAGTTGCCCCATTTACTACATATAAACTATAAAATACATAAGCATGAACCGTAATAATTACTGTAATAAGTGCAAATATAGCTCTTTCTTTTTTACTTGATGGCATAACTTTTCACCTCCTATTTTTTTGCAATTAAAAACACATATAGTTAATCCTTAGTTCCGTAATCAGATTTACGAGCCGGGCTCTACATGTGTCATCTAATAAATTATAAATTGCAAAATCATTATAGCATTTTTTTCTTTAATAAGTAAGCAAAATAGTTAATTTTTTATTCGTTTTTTGATAATTTTTCAATTTTGTTAAATTCTTTTTTTAATAAGATTATCCCAGTTAAAAATGCTAAAATATCAGCTATTATAGAACTCCATAACATTGTAACAACACTACTACTTAATGTTGCGATTAAGATAATCGCTGGAACAAAAAAGATAACATCCCTGCAAAGCGCAAGTAAGGTTGATTTAAAACTAGAGCCCATTGATTGTAACAAAATTGATATAGATTTCGTTAGACAAGTTAAGATAATTCCTCCTAAGAAAATTCTTAAACAATATTTTGCATATTCTAAATATTCAAACGAATTACCTTTTCCAAACATATTAATGATAAAGGTTGGAAAGAATTCAAATAATATAAATGCTAAAGTGCCAATAATAAAATTGATTATTAATATATATTTAATGGTTTCTTTAACTCTTTTGATATTTAAAGCCCCCATATTATATCCAATAATAGGCATACCTCCTAAGGATACTCCAACAACAATAGAAACAACAATTCCAAAGACTTTCATACATATTCCTATAACAGCAAGGGGGATTATCACTCCATAAGCAACTTTTGAACTAGCAATTGTCATATAACCATACTTACTAACTAAGTTATTGGCAACAGCTATAATAATTACTATTGCAATTTGAGTTATTAAAGAGGCTAACCCTAAAGATAATAATTGTTTACATATTGCTTTATCTAATTTAATTGCTTCTTTAGTTATCTTGAAAGATTTTGGTTTTTTAAAATACCAAATACTTACTATAAAGGTTAGGATTTGACCAATAATAGTAGCAATAGCAGCTCCTTTAACCCCCATTTTAAAACTAAATATAAATATAGGATCTAAAATGATATTGGATATTGCTCCAACTAGTGTTGCAACCATTGCATATTTAGGACTACCATCACTTCTTATTGCTGCATTTAAACCCTGACCAATAATATAAAATGGTAGGCCATAACAAATTATTTGTAAATAATCTTTAGCATATTGATAACACTCAACTTCATTGGGATTACCTCCAAAAATAGTTAATATTTGTCTACTAAAAACTATTCCTAAAATAGTTAATATAATTGATATAACTACTAAAAGTACTAACCCATTACCAATAGTTTTACTAGCTTTTTCTTTATTTTTAGCTCCTAAAGCTAGATTAAATAAAGAAGCTGCCCCATCTCCTACTAATAAAGCAAAAGCAAGAGCAATAACTGTAAATGGATAAACAATATTAGTCGCCGCATTACCGAAAGCTCCAGCATCACTCCAACCAATAAATATTTGGTCAACAATATTATAAAGGGCTGCAACAATCATACTAATAACACATGGTATTGCAAATCTTTTAATTAATTTAGCAATTTTATCATTTTCTAAATCAAGTTTTTTCACGAAAATTCCTCCTTTAATTTTTAAGCATAAAAATACGTAAGCCCTTGCTCAATTGGACTTACGCATTTTCGCTACTCATTGATAAAATTGACTTAATACTTTTTTGCTTAACGAGTTAATTATACCATAAATTTAAGTTTTTTACTAGTTGTTAATTTTTATAAATAAATTTTACAATTTAAATTATCTAATTACTTTTTAGTTTAATATAAGCAGTTTAACCTGTTATCTAGAAACTATTAGCATACTTGTAATTTAACTTATTTATTCAAATAATATTTCCCTTTTTGGAAGATTAAAGTTTTATCTTGAACCATCATTAACAAATAAGGATTTTTAACTATTTCTTTTGGTAAATCTTTAGTTTTAATCCCTTTTTCTAAACTGGTAATATCATTATCTTGAAAATATTTAATTATATTTTCTTTTCTTAAAGAAGTTTTATCATTTTGATATTTATTTTTTAGCAAAACTATATAAATAGTTCCTACTATACAAATTATTGGTATAAGAAGTTTTAATATTTTTAACATTTATATCACACACCTATATTATTTATATATTTACTTAATTCTAATGGCATATATCTTGGACCTCTAATTGCATTTATTCCAAATTCTTTTAATTTCTAATTCTTTCTCATATATTAAATTTACAATTTCATTATTGTTCATGAGTTATACCTCAACTAATTCTAATGATGAAATAAATCTCAATATATAGGTTACAACCTCTTCAATTGGTATCTCAAG
>CANQMV010000084.1 GCA_947625085.1 uncultured Bacilli bacterium | reverse complement strand
GAAGAGCCGTATGCGGGAAAACTGCACGTACGGTTCTGTGAGGGGTATAAATAGTGATATTTATATCTACTCGATATGGAATTATTTTAATGGAATCTAAAGATGAATTAAAGAAAGTATTTAATATATTAAAACGAGAAATAAACAATTATAAATTAGAATTTAATAGTAAAACTAAAATATATAAATACAAAGATACATTTAATTATTTAGGAGTTAATTATAGTATTAAAAATAATAGAATAATTAAGAGAATAAGTAAAAGAAACAGAATTAAAGTAATTAATAATATTAATCATGATAATTATAAGTATTATAAATATTACCTTAGGTATTTTAAATAGGTAGAAAAAAAGATTGACTTCTAAAAACTTATCGAGGTATAATAAGTTTAACATTTAAAATGTTGATGTGGAGAAGTATTATATCTAGTTACTTAAAGAGAACTAATGGTTGGTGAAAATTAGTAGGAAAGATATAAGAATAACACCACGGAGTATATTTTTGAAATTAGTAGAAAATATCGGTTAAAAAAACCGTTATCAAAAAGAGATATCAAGCATTGATAAGAAGAGTGGTACCGTGATAATTCACCTCTTTTATTAATGCTTTTTATTTTAAGGAGGCAAAAATGATTATAGATGTAAAAAATATTTATGATAATCTCGAAAAATATATGAATACTACAGTAATACTACAAGGATGGGTTAGAAATCATCGAAAACAAAAAGAATTTGGATTTATTGATTTTTCTGATGGGACTTGTTTTAAAAATATTCAATTAGTATATGATAATACCTTAGAAGATTTTTTAAATATTCAAAAAATAAAAATCGGTTCAAGTCTTGAAGTAGTTGGTGATGTTATAAAATCATTAGGAAGTGGACAAGAATTCGAAATTAATGTAAAAAATATAAAAGTTGTTGGAGATTGTCCAGACGAATATCCAATTCAACCAAAAAGACATACTAGAGAATTTTTAAGAGAACAAGCCTATTTAAGACCAAGAACTAATCTCTTCAATGCTGTTTTTCGAGTTAGAAGTATTGCTGCTCGAGCAATCCATACCTATTTTCAAGACCGTGGCTATGTTTATTTCCATGCCCCTTTAATTACGGCAAGCGATTGCGAAGGAGCGGGTCAAATGTTTCAAGTTACAACTCTTGATTTAGAACGAATTGCAAAATCAGGAACAGTTGATTATAACAAAGACTTCTTTGGAAAAAGTGCAGCCTTAACAGTATCAGGCCAACTAGAAGCCGAAACCTTTGCTATGGCTTATAAAAAAGTTTATACTTTTGGACCAACCTTTCGAGCTGAAAACTCTAATACTAAGACTCATGCTAGTGAATTTTGGATGATTGAACCAGAAATTGCTTTTTGTGATTTAAATGGAGTTATGGATATTGTAGAAGATATGTTAAAATATATTGTTAAATATGTATTAGATAATGCTAAAGACGAAATGGAATTTTTTGATAAATTTGTTGAAAAAGGTTTACTTGAAAAATTACATAAATTAGTTGAAAGTAAATTTACAAGAATTTCTCATCATGATGTAATTACTATTTTAAAAGAGGCTAAAGTAGATTTTGAATTTAAACCTGAATATGGAGAAGATATTGCCAAAGAACATGAAAAATATATAACTGAGTACTTTAATGGACCAGTCTTTATAACCAATTGGCCTAAAGATATAAAAGCTTTCTACATGAAACTAAATGACGATAAAGAAACGGTTGCTGCCGTTGACTTAGAAGTTCCAGGTGCTGGAGAATTAATTGGTGGTTCTGAAAGAGAAGCCGATTATGATAAACTAATTAAAAGAATGCAAGAAATGAATGTTCCAGTTGATGGAATGGAATGGTATTTAAATTTACGAAAATTTGGTGGTTGTTATCATTCAGGATTTGGAATGGGCTTTGAACGCTTACTAATTTATCTTACAGGAGTTGAAAATATAAGAGATGTTATTCCATATCCTAGAACTCCAGGCAACTGTGATTTTTAATAAATAGTACTTATGCTATTTATTTTTTTTCTTTTAAAAGACAAGATATGACTTTATTTTACATTATTTGATTGACTTTACTAAAGAAACGCTATATACTTAAATTATAATAAGTGTAAGGAGGCTACGATATATGGAACGAAAGATATATAATGAATTATTAAAATGGAAAAAAGATGCCAAAAAACCATTACTTTTATATGGACCAAAACAAGTTGGTAAAACTTATTCTGTTTTAGAATTTGCCCGTAGAAATTATAAAAATGTTGTATACTTCAATACCTTTAATTATAAAGAATTATTAGATATTTTAAAAAGAGAAAAAGCTCCTGATAAAATAATTTTTAAATTATCAGTTTTAAGTGGAGAAACAATATTCAAAGAAGATACTTTAATAATTCTTGATAATGTTAATGACCCATATATTGTAAAAGCAATTAAATTATTTGGAAAAGAAGATAATTTATACCATATAATAATGATTACTTCTCGAAAAGAAAACTTAACTAAATTTAAAGGTGAAGAATTATATTTTAAAGCAATGTATCCAATGGATTTTGAAGAGTTTTTAGTTAATACTGATAAAAAACAATTAGTTGGGTTTATAAGAGAATCTTATGTAAATAATACTTCTATGCCTTTCCATCAAATGGCAATTGATATATACAATGATTACTTAATAACTGGAGGCTATCCTGAAGTTGTTCAAGCTTTTATAAGAGGAGATGATTATTTATACCTTGAAAGTATTAAACAAAAAATTATTGATACTATTAAAAAAGAAACAATCGATTCTAAAACTTTGATTGATATTCAAAGAAGTAATGAAGTTATAGATAGTCTTGCTTATCAATTATCAAAAGAAAATAAAAAATTTCAATATGGTAATATTAAAAAAGGAAGTAGAAGTAAAGATTATGAAGCAAGTATTAATTTTTTAGGTATTAATCAATTAATTCATCGTAGTTTTAAATTAAATGATGTAAAAAGTCCTTTAAGTAGTTTTAAAGACGCTGAAAGTTTTAAATTATATCCAAATGATGTAGGACTTTTATATACAATGATGCATACTACTAAAATGAAACTTATGAGTGATAATGATTTAAGAAGAACTTTAATTGAAAATAATGTTGCTAACACTTTAATTAATTTAGGATATAGTCTTTATTATTATCAATCTGAAGGTAAAACCGAGATTAGTTTTGTGGTTCAAAATAGAATGGGCGAGATAATTCCTATTGAAATTTTAAATATGAATTTAACCAAAGCTAAAGCTTTATCAATGTTTATGGCTAAATTTAAAGTTTCAAATCCAATTCGTTTAACTGAAGATAATTTTTCTAAAAAGAAAAATGTTAGATATATCCCGATTTATGCAACTTTTTGTTTAAAAGATTTATAAAATTTGCATAAAATTAGATTAAATAAGATAAATTAGTAATGGTGATAATATGCGATTTAAAAACAATAAGTTATTGGTTATTATTAACACGATTACTATTTTTTTATCAATGTTTTTATTTAGTTTTGTTTATGAAAAATTTCCAAATTTTCTAACTGCTTCTATCTTTCCAGTTAATGAAAGTTTATTTGAACATTTAAAATTAATTTATGTTACTATGATAATTATAAGTATAATAGTTTATTTTATTTTTAAAGCTAGAGATATTAAAATTAATAATTATTTTTCAGGGTTATTATTAACAACAATTTTAAATATTGGTCTTTATTTTGTTATTTTTCTTCCTATTTATAACCGATTTGGAGAAAATATAATCTTTACAATGGGATTGTATTTAGTTATTTTGATAATAACAGAATATGTATTTTATTTAATTATGAATTTAAAGCAACGAGAAATTTATAATTATATAAGTTTAATTTTAATTCCAATTATCTGGCTTTCTTTAGTATATTTTACTTTTAATCCAAGACATAATGACTTTTTCTATGATACTATAGCTGAAAAATATGGTATAAATGAATATCGAAAGTGAAAAAATATAAAAAATAATTGCTCAAATTTCTAAAATGTGATAGAATTTCTTCTCATGGAGCGTTTTTATGGAAAAAATTATAGAAGTTAGTTGTCTATTAGACTTAAATTTATTTTTAAATATTGAAAATTTTAATGAAACAGGAATAACTGATTTTAAATTAATAAATCAAACCGTTGAATTAGAGAAAAAAGCTAATGTTTCATTAAATGCTAATTTAGTATTAAAATCTAATATTGAAAATGATGATTTATGTTTTGTTATATCTAAAGACCAATTAAGTATTAAAGAAAAAGGAGAGTTGATATATGCTTATCATCTTTTTATCGAATATACAAAGATAATTCCAAGAAAAATTATAATAAAAATTTCTAAAGGAGTTTTAGGAAATTTTAGTTTTAATAGTTTATTAGCTGGTTTTATTTTAGCTTTAAATGCTTATTATAATACGGAGTTATCAATTAAAGAATTACTAAAAATTGGTTATCAATTAAATTATACAATTGCTTATTTAATAAGTGGAGGATATAAAAAAATAACTAATAATGGAAATAATATAAATACAATAACTGAAAAAAATCCTTATCAAGAATATTTAATTGTTGAAAGTGATGATTTTAATTTAGATATTTCAAGTATTAAAAAGGCTTTAGTTACCATTGTAAATAATGAAACTCATAATTTATATAGTGATTATTTACAATTTGCATCGGCTAAATTAATCGAATTAAATAAATTTTTAGATACTTTAAATTTAGATATTAAATATTCTTTATCTGGGAATAAACCTCTTTATGTTATTACCTCATTAGAACCTAGTTTATTATTTAATGTTCAAGCAATACTAAAAAAAGAGTTTCCAAATTATCAAATCTATATGGCTAAAAATACTACTGGTCATAAAGTATTAAAACGTTATTTACAAATTAATCATTAAAAAATACTTAGCCAACTAAGTATTTCAGACTGTTGACAAATGAAAAACTTGAAAACAGTCTTTTATAATTTTTCAAAATATAGTATAATGAAGATGCG
>CANQMV010000083.1 GCA_947625085.1 uncultured Bacilli bacterium | reverse complement strand
GAAGAGCCGTATGCGGGAAAACTGCACGTACGGTTCTGTGAGGGGTATAAATAGTGATATTTATATCTACTCGATATTTTATTTTTTTACTACCGACCAAAAAAAATGCTAAGCAAGTTTTAAAACTTGTATCTATTTATTTGGCTGATAATTTAAAATTAACTTTAAATTATAAAAGTAGATATTTTCCTAGTTATTTAGGGATTGATTTTTGTGGATATCATATTTATGAAACACATATTTTACTTAGAAAAAGGTTTAAAAAAAACTTAAAAAGAAAAATAAAATTTTGGTATAAATTAAAATGTAATAATAAATTTTTGAATAAAAAATATTTACTTAGTCTAAATTCTTTCAAAGGACATGCAAGCCATAGTAATTCTTATAATTTTATATCAAAAATTGAAAGATTATTAGAAGAGTTAAAATAAAATTTTTTCACTTTAATTTAAAGCAAAATTTTGACTTTTTTGTGAAATAAACTTTGACTTTTCTACCTTTCTATGCTAAAATATTTAAAATTTTTAGGGGGCCTTATGATAAAAAAATTTAATGATAAAATTAAGATTTTTGATTTAATCTTTAAAAAAATAAAACCATATTATTTTAATAATATTTTAATTGGCATAGAAATTATATTTACTATCCCTAACTATAAAGAAGTGGTCTTTAATTTTGCAAGAGATACTCAAGAATTTAAATTTATTTTTAATTGTATTAACAATATAGATGATAATTTAAAAATAATTTTAGTAGATAATGTATGTATTGGATTATTAAATCCAAGTGATTTAGAAATTTGCCTTTTAAAAACTACTTTTGACCCAGTAAATAAGACAATTTGCCAACTTAAAAAAATTCCTCATCTAAAAGTTAAATATGGAATAGATGAAGAAAGTCTTATTAAAATGATTAAAAATAAATTAAAAACCAAAGAAACAATTAAACTTAAATAATTTTATAAAGTAGGTTCTTCAATTTCGGTGACATCAAAATTAGGATTATTATAATTTCTAATTACAATATATAAAACAATAATAGAAGCAATTAAAGCAAACCAAGAAGATAAAATTTCTAAATTAGAATCCGGGTCATTTTGAGGAGCATTATTCTTTCTTGCATAAGCATCATAAACAAAATAAATACCAATTAAAACTACTACTAATCTATTAATAAAAGAAATATCTAGAGCTTCCTTATTTGAAAAAAAAGCTCTTTTATTTTCTCTTTGTAATTTTTCATTATAAGAAATAAGAATTGAGACTAAAAGAGTAATGATAAATAAAAAAATTCCAATTATTTGACCATTTATAAGTTTAATTTCTTTTTCATTAGTATCATTCATATTTAATTATATAATAAAAAAGATAAAAAAATTAACGTTTTGATTAAAATATTAAGTTAGTTAGCATAATATATATAGTTATAATTATTCAGTTTTAATAAAAAAAATCAAAAAATTTGTTGACAAGTTTTAGCAACTATTGTATAGTATTCATGTTCGTGAAATTAGGCTTATTTTATAGTAAGTTTTAATTTTATATAGCATTATGACACACCTGGGTATGTGTCAGGAAGGAGAGAGTATGCCTACAATAAATCAATTAGTAAGAAAAGGTAGAAGTAAGAAGGTAAGAAAACCAAAAGCACCAGTTTTATTAGTTGGAGTAAATACTATTCAGAAAAAACAAACTAAAATTAATGCTCCTCAAAAACGTGGTGTATGTGTACGTGTTGGTACCATGACTCCAAAGAAACCAAACTCAGCACTTCGTAAGTTTGCTCGTGTTAGACTTTCTAATGGAATGGAAGTTACTTGTTATATTCCTGGTGAAGGACATAATTTACAAGAACATAGTGTTGTACTAATTCGTGGTGGACGTGTACCAGATTTAATTGGTGTTAGATACCACATCATAAGAGGAACACTTGATACTGCTGGAGTAAAAGATAGAAAACAAGGTCGTAGTAAATACGGAGCAAAACGCGAAAAGAAAAAATAATTATTAAGTAAATAAATTTACTTGAAAGGAGGAAATGAAATGCGTAAGAAACGTGCAGTTGAAAGAGATGTATTACCAGATCCAATATATAATTCAAAAGTAGTTACAAAATTAATTAATCGTATTATGCTTGATGGTAAAAAAGGAAAAGCTGAAAAGATTTTATATGATGCTTTTGATATGGTTAAAGAAAAAACTGGTGAGGATCCAATTAAAGTTTTTGAAAAAGCTTTAGAAAATATAAAACCAGCTCTTGAAGTAAAATCACGTCGTGTTGGTGGTTCTAACTATCAAGTACCTATTGAAGTAAATGCTAAACGTAGTCAAACATTAGGTCTTCGTTGGTTAGTAAATTATGCTAGATTAAGAGGAGGTCATTCAATGGCTTTAAATCTAGCAAATGAAATTATTGATGCTTCAAATGGAACAGGTGGAGCAGTTAAGAAAAGAGAAGATACTCATAGAATGGCAGAAGCTAATAAAGCTTTCGCACATTACCGTTGGTAGAAAGGATATAAATTATGGCTCGTGAAACATCATTATTGATGACAAGAAATTTTGGAATAATGGCACATATTGATGCTGGTAAAACAACTTGTACAGAACGTGTCTTATTTCATACAAAAAAAATCCATAAAATTGGTGAAACTCATGATGGTGAATCTCAAATGGACTGGATGGAACAAGAGCAAGAACGTGGTATTACTATTACCAGTGCAGCAACTACTGCTTACTGGAAAAAGTATCGTTTAAATATAATTGATACCCCAGGACACGTAGATTTCACAGTTGAAGTTAGTAGAAGTCTTAGAGTATTAGATGGAGCAGTTGCTCTTTTAGATGCTCAAGCTGGAGTTGAACCTCAAACAGAAACAGTTTGGCGTCAAGCAACCGAATTCATGGTTCCAAGATTAATATTTGCTAATAAAATGGATAAGATGGGGGCAGATTTTAATTATAGTTTAAAATCAATTGACCAAAGATTAGGAGTTAATGCTAAACCTATTGAATGGCCAATTGGTTCAGAATCAGAATTTCATGGGGTTATTGATTTAGTTACAATGAAAGCCTATGAATATGATGGAAAACAAGAAGAAGAGGCTAAAGAAATTGAGATACCTGCTGATTTAGTTCAAATTGCAAATGAAAAACGTGAAGAATTAATTGAAGCAGTTGCAGAATTTGATGATGAAATGATGATGACATATCTTGATGGTGGAGAAATTACTGTAGATATGTTAAAGAAGGCAATTAGAAAAGGAACTCTTGAAGTTAAATTTTTCCCAGTTCTTTGTGGAACTGCTTTAGGAAATATGGGAGTTAAATTACTTTTAGATGCTGTTATTGATTATTTACCATCACCTCTTGATATTCCTTCAATTAAAGGAGTAACTTTAAATGGCGAAGAAACGGAAAGACATCCAAGTGATGATGAACCATTTAGTGCTTTAGCATTTAAAGTTATGACTGACCCATTTGTTGGACGTTTAACTTTCTTTAGAGTTTATTCAGGACACTTATCAAGTGGTTCTTATGTATTAAATTCAACTAAAGATACCAAAGAAAGAATTGGTCGTATTTTACAAATGCATGCAAATCATCGAACAGAAATTACAGATGTTTATACAGGTGATATTGCAGCCGCTGTTGGCTTAAAAAATACAACTACAGGTGATACTTTATGTGATGAAAAGAAACCAGTAATTCTTGAACAAATGGAATTCCCAGAACCTGTTATAGAACTTGCAGTTGAACCAAAATCAAAAGCTGACCAAGAAAAAATGGGACTAGCTTTACAAAAACTTGCTGAAGAAGACCCAACTTTTAAAGTTCATACTAACCAAGAAACAGGTCAAACCGTTATCGCTGGAATGGGTGAATTACACTTAGATGTTTTAGTTGATAGAATGAAAAGAGAATTCCAAGTTGAAGCTAATATTGGAAAACCACAAGTTGCCTATCGTGAAACCATTAAACAAAGTGGTGAATGCGAAGGTAAATATATTAAACAATCTGGTGGACGTGGACAATATGGACATGTTTGGGTTCGTTTTGAACCAAATCCTGATAAAGGCTATGAATTTGTTGATGAAATTGTTGGTGGAGTTGTTCCACGTGAATATATTCCAGTAGTTGATAAAGGGTTACAAGAAGCTTTACAAACTGGAGTCCTTGCAGGATATCCAATGATTGATGTTAAAGCAACATTATTTGATGGTTCTTACCATGAAGTTGACTCTAACGAAATGGCTTTTAAAATTGCTGCAAGTTTTGCTTTAAAAGAAGCTAAAAATAAATGTAAACCAGTATTACTTGAACCTATTATGAAAGTTGATGTAACTGTACCAGATGAATATTTTGGTAATGTTATGGGAGATTTAACAAGTAGACGTGGACGTCCACTTGGTCAAGAAAATGTTGGTAATGCTATTAAATTAAGTGCGATGGTACCACTTTCAGAAATGTTTGGGTATGCAACTAGTTTAAGGTCAAATACCCAAGGAAGAGGAAACTTTATTATGCAATTTGACCATTATGAAGAAGTACCAACTAATATAGCTCAAGAAATCATTAAAAAAAGTGGAAATTAATTAGCCACTTTCAAAAATATAATTAATTGTCATTAAAAATAAAAAAATAGTTGTATTTTATTTAATTCTTAGATAAAATATAATAGTAATTAAAAAAGGAGGAAATTTATATGGCAAAAGAAAAATTTAATCGTAGTAAACCACATGTTAACGTTGGAACAATTGGACACGTTGACCATGGTAAAACTACTTTAACTGCTGCAATTACTAAAGTATTAGCAGAAGAATTTGGTGGAGAAGCTGTTGATTACGCAAATATCGATAAGGCTCCAGAAGAAAGAGCTCGTGGTATTACAATTAATACTGCACATGTTGAATATGAAACAGCAACTCGTCACTATGCTCACGTAGACTGCCCAGGACATGCTGATTATGTTAAAAACATGATTACAGGTGCTGCTCAAATGGATGGAGCAATCCTTGTTATTGCTGCAACTGATGGACCTATGGCTCAAACTCGTGAACATATCTTACTTGCTCGTCAAGTTGGTGTACCAAAAATGGTAGT
>CANQMV010000082.1 GCA_947625085.1 uncultured Bacilli bacterium | reverse complement strand
CTATTCCGGTTGTTGCTGTATAATTTACTCCAACTACTGTATTTACTATTGATTGTTCTCCACCATTATAGACTAAATTTTCTTTACAACTTCCTATTTCTACATTAGCTTTAGTTATTGTTAATGTTCCTTCTCCATAACTTATCTTATAATTATTTGTTACATCAACTGTGCCTGATACTATCTTAGCTCCACTTGCACTTATCTTTCCACTTTCTGTTACATCTGTATTTGTTGTTGATAAGGTTATTTCACTTAAACTATGGCCTGATACTAAGTTAGTTGCTTTTGCTTTACTTACACTCTTATCTATATTTCCACCATAAGTTATTGATTGATTTACTGGTGTTATTGTTGTTTTTCGTTGATTAATTGTAAAATTAAAGGTTCCACTTGCTAATGCTAAACTATAATTATTAGCCTTAAATCCTTCGTTATCTTTTAAAGTTAAATTTCCTAGATTTATCTTATACGTTCCAACATTATCTCCTGCTGCTCTTTCAAGTTTTCCTGAGAAGGCTGGATTTTCTCCAGAGACTGCTCCAGTGTTACTATATCCTATTGTTGGGTCTTCTTCTCCATATGTTTTTGACATATTACTATTTGGAGTTACTGTTATTTGTTTTGGATTGATTGTTAAAGTTCCTTCTAGATAATTTATATTATAATTACTTGTAACATCAATATCTCCTGATGCTATCTTTGCATTACTGGCTGTTATTTTTCCCCCTGGTACATCTTTAGCAATTGTTTCTAAGGTTACAGAACTTAATGTATGATTAGCTACTAAATCTTTAGCAGTTGCCTTACTTATTCCTGTTGTAATTGCTGTTCCATATGTTACTGTCTGATTGCTTGCTGTTACTGTTGCATTTTTCTTATTTATCTTACAAGTTAAGGTTTTAGTTCCAGTAGTATTATCACTCCATCTATATCCATTTTGTAATGTTTCTGTTACTTTATAATTATCTCCTGCATTTGTTCCTGAATTATTTTCTAAAGTTATTCCTGTTCCACCACTTGCTAATGCTTGACTTGCTCCACTATAGGTTGGGGTTAAGCAAGAAGCTTCACTTGCTACTTTATAACCTACTACTTTATAAGTAACACTATTGGAATTATTATAATTTTTAGTATCTGTTGGTTTGAAAGTTACTACTACATCTACATTTCCATTAGTTAATCCCGTTATTTTTATTTCATTTCCAGTTACTTCTGTTGTTACTATTCCTTCTTTACTTGTTGTTACTGTATATGTTCCGGGTATTTCTGGACTTATTTTTCCCGTTATACTTACACTTTGGCCTTCTAATACTTCTCCTGTTTCACTACTTAAACTTAAATTAGGAGTTGCTTTAGTTATTTCAAAGTTTACTACTTTATCTGATAATTTTAAATTATAATTACTTTTCTTAAATGTACCTTTATCTTCTATATCTAATGTTCCCTTATTTATTGGATATACTCCTACCTCATTTCCTGCTGCTCGTCCAAGTTTTCCAGTAAAACTTGCATCTTCTAGATTGCCAGTATAAGTATATGTTAAATCCTTATCTTCACTTCCATAGACTTTACTTTGATTAGAATCTGGAGTTACTATTATATCTTTTTTATCTATACTACAGTTTATTGTTATTTCGTCTTTTGATTTATCACTCCATCTATATCCACTTTTTAATTTAGCTTTTACTCCATAACTTCCGGCATCTTTTTGTTCATAGTTACTAAGTATATATCCTTCTTTATTATTTTCAACTAAAGCTTGACTTTCTCCATTATAAACTCTTGCTATACAAATTGCTTCGGTTGGTTTAGAAATAGTATCATAATTAATTTTTACATTAAAACTGTTAGTATTGCTTATTTTCCCATCCTTATATTCTATATAATAATTATATTTACTAGTTTCAGTTGCTAAATATTCACCTTTCCAGGTAGTCGCATTTTCTTGAATTGGTTCTATATCTTCTTTTTTACTACTTTTTTCTTCAGTTACTACAAACTTTATTGGCTCCTTATTAGTTCTTATTATAATTTTTACATTTTCGCTTATAGAAGGAGCATTTTCAATATCATAATCTTCCATTGTATTTTCTATATGTGCTTCTAAATTAATATCGTCTTTTATTATATTTTTTTCTACAAAGTCTCCATCTACTTCTACATCTAAAGAGACATAACTATTTGCATACTCATCAGTTGTATATATATTTCTTCCTTCATAACTTGTTTCCGTATCACTTATTAATATATTATCACTTAACCAAACTGTTAGTTCATAATTTATTTCTACTTTTTTATCTTTTGGAATATTACTATCTATCGTTTTAGCATATATCATATTTTTATTGAAATCGGTTAATCTTCCAGGACCAAATACATCCTTTTTAACTCCATCTTTTTCTTCAGTTAGATATATCATGACATCTTCATCTTTAAATCTCTTTTTATTTTCGATTTCATTTCCATAATTTAAATAAATTCCATAGTATATTGCTTTATCACTTGTGTTATAGCCTTCTACTTTAAAATCATATTTACTTCCGTTTTCTTTTCCCTCTTCGATTGTCATTGGTCTTAATGTTGTTTCGGTAATTCCGTTATCAAGCGAATTCAAATAAATATCACCAGCTATTAGACTATAAGAACTTTTTCCTGTTTTACTATACATGAAAATACCATAGCTAACTAAACTAATTCCAATAATTAACAAAGAAATTACAACTAAACTTATTAAATATTTCTTTTTATTATTCATACAAACCTCTTCCTTATATCCTACTATAATACTATTATAACATCTTGCCCCTAATTATCAATAACTATATATTAAAAAACACATAAAACCTAGTAATTATTCTACTAGTTTTATGTGTCTTATTTTGTCTAATTTTAAAGTATAGTTACCCTTTAATTTAAGTACTATACCCCCCCCCAGGTTGACAATTTGTCAACTTTTTTAAATTTAAATTTTTGTTTTAGTAATACCATTATCATCACTTATCTTTCTCTTTATTTTACTTCCTTACCACATTCTGAACAAAACTTACCTGTTACTTTTGCCCCACAATTAGAACAAAATTTTTCACTTGATTTTGGAGTTTCTAATTTCGTTCCACACTTAGAACAAAATTTTCCACTTTCATGACTACCACATTTTGGACAAATTTTATCAGTACTACTTTTTGAAGATTTTTCTTCCTTTGAATTATTTTCCTTAACCATTTGAAGAGCACTTTCTGAAATATTACCACTTGCCATATTCATCATTCCTAGCCCCATAAAACCTGTTCCGGCTCCATTTTCATTACTAGCAGCCTTTTCCATCGCATTTGCAGTCGCATCAACCATTCGACCAGCTGCGTACTCGCTTCGACCATACATACTAGCATTATCAAATTTTTGAATTCTTTCTCTTGATTCATCATCAGGAGTAATCTTTTCAATAGCAACACTTACAACTTCCATACCTCGAAGTGTTTTCCAAGTCTCATCTAATGCCTCATTCATATGCTTTGCAATTAATAATTGTTTACTTGGTAAACTAGAAAAAACTACACCATCTGAAGCACATTCTTGAAGACTAACATCAAGCGCACTTACAAATTCTGCATTTGCTTGTTCTAATAACTGCTCTTTGGTATAAGTATCTTTAACATTACCGGCAATATTAGAAATAAATGCAAATGGATCACTTATTTTAAATGAATAAACACCGTAATAACGAATATAAATATTTTTATACTCAGGGTCTGGATATGAAAGTGGTGATGAAGAACCAAACTTATTATCAATTATTTCTTTTGTATTAATAAAGAAAACAGCTTGTTCCTTACTTGGTACCCCGTTATATTTAAACCTCTCCCACATTTCTTTAAACATACCACCGAAGTCACCAGCAAATAAACTTGGTGATGATGAAGAATCAAAAGTATAAATTCCTTCCTCAGCGGTTGCATCTAAAATTTTTCCAGAATCAAATATTAAAGCAACTTGTCCTGGAGCAACTTGAATTCTACTTTTATTAGAAATTATTCCATTTGGAGTTGTTTTCTTTACAACTAACGTATTATTATCTAAACTATCACAAGTAATATACTCTTCCCATTGGTCATGTAATGTACTATTGATTGATGTAAAAGCTGATTTTATTAAACCCATATCTTCACTCTCCCATATTAAAATTATAACAAATTAAACTTTATTATTCAATATTTTTAAATATATTTAACATAATTAAATTTCTAATTGATAAAAATTGTCTTCTTCTCCCGTTCCGGAAATAATTTTAACATCACTTTTCAAATATAGAGTTGGACGTATATATACTGAATAATTACCACTTCGTAAAATACCTAAATTAATTCCCCACAAAACCATAGCTGAATTTGAGATGGAAGTAGGCGATATTAAAAGTTCTTCTTCTTCATTAACATTAACATTAAGATGTTTTACATTTTGAAGCCAATTACCATGTGCTGGATTACTATTTGATACTTCCATAAATAATTTAGTTTTCCAATATTTAGATAAAGCACTATAACCGTAATCACTTGGATACATAAGAGCAATTTTAGTTTCTAACACTGCTTTATTTCCAGCCCATACACGGCAATTTTTATTATTCAATACATTAACATTAGTATTATTTGTACTTGGACCAATTCCTTCTTCACAACCACTTACAGCACGCTCATGTTGATAGGCTTCAAGAACGGTTTCAGATATTGAGCCGTTAACACCATCACCTACATCTTCTGACTCTTCTCTGGTTAAAGTTCCTATATAATACTTTGAATTTGTCTCTATCATATTTTTACTTTCTTCATCTAAATAACTTAAATACCCTTTAGTATTTTTTTCATCAATTTCTGTATTTAAGAAATATTGAAGTCCACCAGTAGCAAAATCATTGTTTATTTTCCCAGAACTTTTTTTATTGCAATAAACCATATTATCTTTATCACCTTTTATATTATAAGTTACACCATTTATTGTATAAGAATCAGGAAATATATTTGTTAATATTTCGTTTCTAACTATCTTTATATGTTCAGCTCCTTCTTCATCTTTAAATACTCCAATTATTCGCCAAAGTTCATTATTGAATGTTACATAATTATTAACACTTGGTCCTGAATATCTATATTCTCTGATTTCTTCACTCTTAGTTTCATTATATAAGTCGCCATTTGTATTTATAGCAACGAGTCCTCCACTAAAATCTTCTTGAACCCCTGAATAATTACTTACTAATTTAGATTTTACTATATTTACTAAATTTTCATCGCGCGTTCCTCTTTGATATAATTCAACTTTGATTTTTCCGTTATAACTTTTAGAAAGAATAGCTTCTCCTGCTTCTTCATCTAACCATACTTTTAAATAAATAGTTTTTGATTCTCCAACTTTTAGATTATAACCTGTATAAATTATATTATTATTACTTGTTAAGATATCACTTTTTAAATATTCTT
>CANQMV010000081.1 GCA_947625085.1 uncultured Bacilli bacterium | reverse complement strand
CCCTTCTTGACGTTTTATATTAAGAGCATCAATTATATCAAGTAAAATTCGTCTTGCAACCGGAGCAGTTGTATAACTTGATAAAAGAGCTGTATTTTTAGGATTATCAATTGCAACATACAATATAGCATCAGGGTCATTACTTGGAACCGTTGCCATAAAACTCATTATATAATTATTATCTAAATATACCCCATCTTTAACTTTTTGAGCAGTTCCTGTTTTTCCCCCTATTCTATACCCATCTATATAAGCATAACGTCCTCCACCTCTTGCAACTACACTTTCTAAAGCATATTTCATAATATCTGAAGTTTCTTTACTAATCGTTTTTCGAACTAAAGTTTTAGTATTACTTACAATAACACTATTGGTGGTTGGTTCGTTAATACTTTTTACAACATACGGTTTATATAAATTACCACCATTAACAACACTACTTACAGCAGTAACTTGTTGAATTGGCGTAACACTTATTCCTTGTCCAAAAGCACTAGTTACTAATTCTAATTCACCTACTTTATCAAGAGGAAATAAAATTCCATCAGCTTCGCCATTTAAATCAATTCCCGTCTTTTCCCCAAATCCAAATAAATCAAAGTATGAAAATAATCTTTCTTTACCTAATAATTGTCCAAGTTTAACAAAACCAGGATTACATGAATTTTCTAAAACTTGTAAAAAAGTTTGGTCCCCATGTCCACTTGATTTCCAACAGCCAATTCGAGTTCCATTTATATGAACACTTCCCGAATCATAAAAATGGTCATTAAAAATATCTATAACTTTTTCTTCAACGGCACTACTCATGGTAATGATTTTGAACGTACCTACCATTTTGACACATAAAAGGATAAGCACTATCTACTTATCCTCTAATTCAAAATTTAACATTTCTTTTACAACACTTTCATATAAATCTTGCTCATGTTTAATTGTATCTATTAAGAACATTTTATCTTCTTTATAATTCTTTAGTCCTCTCATATAATATGGTTTATCATCATCTAGTACAATAAATGGCATTATATTGTTCTTTAAACATTCCTTAAACATTATCATTCTTCCTATGCGACCATTGCCATCTCCAAATGGATGAATGCATTCAAACCTATAATGAAAATCAATAATATCTTCTAGTTTTATCTTCTTTAAACTTTGATACCACTTAAGTAATTCATCTAAATCTTTTTCTACATCCTCTGGAGCAGATGTATTTATAACATTAATAAGTCCAATCTTATTAGGTACTATTTTGAAACCACCAACATTATATCTTGGATTTTCTTCATCAGTTGTATTTCTTTTTAAAATCTTATTCATTTCAATCATCATATCTTTTGATAATGGCTCATCCATAGTATCAAGACAATAATCAAATAATCTAAAATGATTTTTCATTTCAGTTAAATCATCAAACTTAACTGCATCATCACTCTTAGGAATGAATGAATTGGTTTCAAATATCTCTTCCGTTTCATCTTCCGTTAATTTGCCACCCTCAATCTTATTTGAGTTATAAGCAAAATTAACTTGTGAATAGTGATATATATTTCCTTTGAACTTTGATTTTCTTTGTTCGTTTAGTTCTAATTTTAACTTATTAAAATCCACATAATCATCTCCATTCAATACTATATATAGTATATCACATTCTTCCATATTTTTTTAACAAAAATAAGTCTACTACAATGATTCAACATAAACATTGTAAGTAAACTTATTTAATTTTCTATCTGCTCTTAAAGTTTTTATACTAACATATTCCTGATTTAATAAATAAAGAACATCATTATCTGTTGTACCATCTATATGTCTAGCCCCTTTAATTTTAGGTAATTCATTACCAAACAAGTTAAGGTATATATCTAATTTGATGTTATATCTATCATCATCTATTTTGTGTACAATTATCTCATCAACAAACTTTCTTATAAAATCTTCTAATGAACCACCATCTATTTCCTCTTGAATAAAATTAGTTATTTTTTCAATATTGTTTTTACTTTGACTTAATATATTCATTTGTTCCAATACTTTTTCACGCTTTTTAGTTAAATTCTTAATGTCTTTTTCAAATTTTTCAAATTGAATTTTCAATTCGTCTCTTCTTAGCTCGCCTGTAAATACCAAATCTAAAGCCATAGTCTTTTTGCTTTCAACTAGTTTTAACTGTTCATCAATATCATTAAGTAGATAGTCATATTGGTTAGTCTTATCTATACTTTCATATAATTTAAGCATATTGTCTATAATTCTATTTTTCTCGGGCATAATACTACTCATTATCTTCTTAAATATGTTGTATAAATCAGATTCTGAAATAATAGGAGAAGCACAAGCAGTAAGTCTATATTGTAAATAAAGACTACAACTCCAAGTTGGTCTATTTTTTCTTCTACTACCATGTGACCTTTGAAAATTTGTATTATGCTCACCACAATATATCTTTGATGAAAAAGGATACTTAACACCACCAGACCAATAATTATTATTTTGATAACCTTGTATTCTAGCATCTAAAATCTCATTTGCCTTATTCCATAATTCCTCTGATACTATTGCTGGAACACTATCATCTTCACACTTATATATTACTTGCTCATCTTTTTCATTTTTCTTTCTTTTCTTTGTCCTATAGTCCAATATCTCATATGTTCTTGCTCGATAAAATCCTTTATACTTTGGATTTTGTATCATTCTTTTAAGAGAATCTTTATCATATAATCTTCCATTTTTATTAAGATATCCCTCATCAGATAATTTCTTAGCCAACTTATAAAAACCATATTCACCAGTAGCATATAGTTCAAATAACTTTCTTATCATCGTTGCTTCTTCTTCAACAATAACTAGTTTGCAATTATCTTTTTTATAACCAGTTATATTTGATGAGCCAAGTACATGACCTTGACTTATTGCTTTACGATATCCAAATTTAACACTTGCTGATATCTTTTTAGATTCTTCTTGTGCAATATTAAACAATATATTAAGTGTTAATTCAGAGTTTGAATCAAAAGTATTAAGAGATTGATTTTCAAAGAAAATGCCAACACCACATTCTTTTAATTTTCTAATGTAATGAATACTATCTTCTAAATCACGAGCAAATCTTGATACATCCTTTGTAATAATCAAATCAAACTTATTTAATTTAGCATCTCTAATCATTCTCATAAATGATGGTCGTTTATCTGCTCTTGTACCAGTAACACCTTCTTCAACATAGCCATCAACAAAAGTCCATTCTTTTTTACTTTTGATATAGTTATCATAATAATCCAATTGATTATCCAATGAATTAAGTTGAACATCACTATCTGTTGATACACGACAATAATAAGTAACACGTAGTGGAAGATTATATATCTTTTCTCCACATGTTATAGCACTTACAACATCATAATAGTTCATAATTTTCCACCACCTTTGTTACAATATTATTTTATTTATGCTACTTGTAATGTTTTAATCATCTTAAGTAATTTTTCATTTGCTTTTGTAAATGTATTCTCATCAATAACATTTCTTTTATATAAGTTATTGTTAATAATAATTTGGAGTTGTAATTCTGTTATAGTATTTATTTTCATTTTATTCATCCTTTCTTTAATTAAACATCACTTAATCGTATGTTCTAAACAATTAGATTATGATAAGCTGATAATATTTAAAACATGATAAAACAAAGATATATTTCAATCTTTGTTTATCTCTTATAATTGGTCACTATATGGTACCTACGTTCTTAAAAGTTGAACCTGGTTCATAAGTCATCCAAATTGGTAAATTTCGATTTAACACTTCCGTTTTAAAAATTTTATAATTATTCGGATTAAAGGTTGGTCTACTTGACATAGCAAGTATTTCCCCAGAGTTTGGGTCAATTACTACTGCAAGCGAATTATCAGGTTTTAAAGTACTTTCAACATTATTTAATTCCCGTTCTAGAGCTAGTTGAATATTAATATCAATTGTTAAAGTTATATTCATTCCACTAGCTGGTTCTAAATATATTTCTGATAAATTAATCTTGTTCCCTTTAGCATCACTAAAATATTTAATTGCTCCATTTTCCCCTTGTAAATATGAATCATATATAAGTTCAATTCCTCCTAATCCTTGATTATCAATACCAACATAACCTAAAACATGTGATAAAGTTTCTCCGTAGGGATAATATCTTTTTGACTCTTTAACTAAATAAACTCCTTCAAATTCATAACTTTCTATTTTATCAGCAATTTCATAACTAAGTCTTCTTCCTTCAGGATGAACTCTTTCAATCGAAGTTTTTTTATAAACATGTTTATACATCTCATCATAAGAAACATTTAAAATTTCTGCTAAAACTTTAGTTACCTCTTCTTTATTTTTAATTTGACTTGGAACAAGTACTAAACTTGTTGTTGTAATATTATCAGCTAATACTACTCCATTTCTATCAAGAATTAATCCTCGATTTGCTTCAATCGGTAAATCTCTACTCCAAAGGTCAGTTGCCAAACTTGATAATTTTTTATAATCAATCATTTCAATATAAATTATTTTCAAAAAGATAACTACAAAAAAACTAATAAAAAAAATTAAAATTAATTTAATACGACTATCTATTTTTTTATTAAACATAAAAGTCACCACTTAAATATATGAAAAAAAAATTAAAAATAGAAAAATATCCTATGATAAAACCACTACTTACTTTTATTTATTTTTTATTTTTATTTTTTTATTTTTAATTCTTTAATTTAATTTTCATTATTTAGATTTAACTTTTTTTGAAGTTTGAACTTTTTTTACAATTATTTCTTGTTGCTCTAATTTAACTGATAACTCTTGTAAAGTTTTTTGAATTAACATTGAAACTCGCGAATGTGATATATTAAACTTTTTGGCTATTTCTTGTTGAGTATATCGTTTATCATTATAAAATCCAAAATATAACATTATAATTTCTTTTTCACGCTCATTCAAATTAGCAATTAATTTTCTTATTATTTCAATAGTTTCTTTTCTTTCATAATCTATAACTAAATCAACATTTTTATCACTTAATGTATTTTCGATTGTTAAATCATCATCGGCTTCATTTCCTATAGAAGCAGAAAGACTTTGAACTTGAAAATGTTTGTTATTTTTAACAATAAAACGTAAAATTTCATTTCTTATACAAGTTAATGCGTATTTAAAAAAATTAGTATTTGTCATATTAATATCATAAGTATCAACAGCTTTAATTAAACCTATTAAACCAATTGAGGCTAATTCTCTTTTATCATATTTTGAAGATTTAAACTTTTTACTAACATAATATAAAACTAATTTAATATTATGAACAATAATTTTATCTCGAGCTTCCATACTACCTTCTTTCATTTTCATAAAACAAGATATTAATTCATTGTTTTCTAAAGGCTCTGGAAGATTTTTATCTATAAATAAATAATTATCACTCATACTAATCACGTATAATCAATCTTATAGAAATGTTTTAATTAATTCTATAATTGATTAACTCCTTTCTATTTATATTTTTTT
>CANQMV010000080.1 GCA_947625085.1 uncultured Bacilli bacterium | reverse complement strand
GTGATACACAAGTTGATATTATTTATATTGATTATAATCGTATAAAAGATGTAGTAAAAATTGATACGGATGCTTTATTAAATGCTGCATTTACATCTTATGATAACACTGATTTATTTACATTTAATGTAAATAGTTTAGCTGATGGTTCTGTTACAGCTACAGTTCAAAATTTAAAAGAAAATATTGCTTTAGGAATGAAATCTGGAGTTATAGATGTTTTAACTAAATTTTTAGAAGACAATTCATCAGTAACATCTATAGATTTTGCAACTGATATAGAAGGAGTAGAACCATTTACCTTTACTAGAGAAACTACTGATACTGATATTGTAGCATGGGTAAGTAACAATTTATTAAAAGTATTAGGTGAAAACGCTGATGGTATTACTGCAGATTTAATTGGTAAATCATTTACTGCAACATTAAATCTTGGTTCAAGTGATACAGAAAATTATTTTGCTCAAAAGAATGATGGCAAGTCTGTAACTTATACTATTACATTTGATGGTACAAGATCTCAAGTTGATGTTAATGGTTTAGTTAGTACTGCTTCACAAAATAGTAAATTAAATGGTGATTTATTTGAGGTTTCTTATGATAATAATGAAACTATAATAGTTAACGTTAAACAAGTTGATAAATCAATTGCTGTTGGTATGCAATCTGGAGTATTTGCTACGGCAAAGGATTTACTTGAAAATGAAAATGTAAAATCGGTTGAATTTTCATATCCAGGTGCGGAATCATTAATTATTACTAAAGATACATCTGATACTGATATAATTAACTGGTTAACTAATAATTTATTAATTGTGTTAGGAGAAGATGCTACAGGTTTAACTTATGATTTAGTTAATAAAGAATATAAGGTTAAAGTAAATTTATATAGTTTTGCTGAAAAAACAGCAGGTCAACCATCTGAATACACTATTAAATTTACTGGTGATAAAAAAGAAATTGATGTAGATAAATTAGTAGAAACCTCTATACAAGCTGATACATTAAATGGTGATATGTTTGAATCTAAATATGCAGATGGTACAGTTACTGTTGATGTTAAAGAACTTAATGAATCAATAGCAGTGGGCATGGGTTCAGGGGTACTTGCTACATTACAAGATTTAATGACCAAAAATCCTGATATTGAATCAATTGAATTTGCTTATGATGGTGTTGAATCATTTACATATACAAGTGAAACATCAATAGATGAAATATTAGATTGGGTTGCAAATAATCTATCTAAAGTACTAGGTGAAGATGCTGATGGAATTACTGCGGATTTAATTGAAAAATCATTTACCGCAACAGTTAATTTAAAATATTATGCTAAAAAAGAAACTACTAATAAAGAAAAATATATTTTTACATTTACGGGTACTAAAAAACAAGAAAATATTGATAATTTAGTAGAAAAAGTTAAAGAGAGTATTAATACGGATATGTACAATATTAATATAGCAGAAGATAAAGTTACAGCAACTATTAATGATGTTGATGAAAAAATTGAATTAGGAATGGATTCTAATATTTTTGCAACTGCTAAATCTATATTTACTGATAATGTTAAGGAAATTCATTTTACTTACAACGATGTAAAACTAACTTTGACTAAAGAAATGCTTGATGATCCAACATACACTGAATTATTAAATTGGTGGGCTGAAAACTCTAGTTTAATTTTTAGTAGTGACGAATTAAGTGATGGTTTAACTAATAAGGATTTATTAGGTAAAAGCGTAACGATTGAATTTGTATTATATAGTTTTGCTGAAAATTCAGGTAATAATGATACTTATACTTTAAGTTTTGAAGCTGTAAAATATAATTTAACTTTTGATTATGGTTATGAATATTCTGGTAGTGAAACGACTAAAGAAATCAAAATTGAAGATGGTACATTATTTACTGATAAAACAATTTTAGAACCTGTTAGAGAAAATTATAAATTTTTAGGATGGTTCGAAGAAGGAAAAGATGATTCAGCATTTGATTTTTCAAAATCTATTAAGAATAATGTTAAATTAAATGCTAAATGGCAAGAATTATTGACAAAAAGTTATTTTGAAGAATTAACTAAAAATGTTACTGAAGGTGTTGATGGCACACCAGTATTAAAAGCTTATCATGTTACTCTTTCAGGCAATGATATCGCTGTAACATATGATGATCCTAATACAAGTATAGCTGGTCAATTTTCGGCTGGTGGTACTGGTGTAGTTGATTCACTAAAAAAATTTTTAGAGGATCCTAAAATTAAATCAATATCAATTATTACAAAAAATCTTGGACTAGAAACTGAAGAAACAAAAGAGGTTACGACTCAAGTTGTTGATGAAACAGTTGCTCAATTAAAAAAATACCAAGTTACTGGTTGGATTGAAGCATTACTCAAATCTATGGATATTGGTACAGATTTAGGAACTTTTATAACATTAAAGAATAGCAGTTTTGATGGAAAATCCGTATCATTTAGAATCAATCTTAATGATGGTATAGAATTTGATGAAGGCTTTGATAATTTATTTACAATAACATTTGGTCCAAAATCAAATTAAGATTTAAATACAGATTAAAATAATAACTCTAGATAATCTACTTGGGGGCAAAAATTAATTAAAACATTATAAAATAAGGGTTTGTCCCTTATTTTTTTTGTTTTTAAAATTTTTTTAAATCTTTTTCTTACTGATAACACTGATTTTTTTAATTTTTTTGATTCCGACCTTTTTTAGTTATTTCACCCACTTTTCCGTTCAATATATACATTATTCTTAATCTAAAAAATTTAAAATTTTTATATCCAAATCCTATTCGTTTTATTACTTTTATTTTATTATTTACTCCTTCTGTACAGCCATTTAAGAATCGTTTATCTATAAATGAATTTACTATATATGGTAACCAATTTCCTATTGTTTCTATTACTTCTTCCATTTCTTTTATTCCATAATTTTTTACTGTACTTATCCATTCTTTTATTTCACTTTCTGCATATTCATATGTTGTTGTATGTAATACATCCATAAATAATTCTTTTAATATATATCCATTTTACAACTCCTCATTTATTGCTAATAATTGCTCCCTTAAATCATATTTTAATATATCTACCATATGTCCATTTCTATATTTTGACTATATGTATAGCAATCTACATCATTACTATACTTTCTTAACAAGGATCCATTCTTTTTATTTTTTAACATTTTATATTCTTTTAAATTATATCCATATTCTTTTTGTAATTTTATTCTAATTTTGTTGATACTGTTTTTCCTTTTTCATTTAATGTTAATTTTTCGGTAAATCTTTTATTACATTTATGACATATGAATCTTTTCTTAATTATGTTTATTTTTGTTTCTTGTTCTAGTATTTTTAAATATTTTATTTCCATTGGTTTTAATCTATCGTGTATACTTTTTGTATATTCTCCACATTTGGAACATTTTTCTTTTCTTCTTTTACTTTCTATATAAATTATTTTTTTTATCTTCTTCCTTCCTTTCCTCTATTTTTAATATTTTGTCTTCTTTTAAATTTAGCAATTTTTCTAGTTTCTTCATTTTTTCACCTCTTTCTCATATTTAAAAATTGCTATTTTATTATATAACAAAAAAGGAAGGTAATATTTTTATTATCTTCCCACTAGATTTTCTATAGGGTATTCTTTATCTCCCACTGAATTATCTAAAGCCTTTAAAAAAACATAGAAAGTGTTCTATGCTCTTTAAATTTTAACTATTAAGCTTCTTCATCAAATGTAATTGTATAAGTATCATTTACATCATCAGCAAAAACTTTTCCATCTGCTAGATTAACTTTTACGGTAAATGATTTACCTTTCATATCAGCATTAGTTACAGTATCAATAGTTTTACCTGTACCCTCTAATGCCTTGTCTATTACGACACCAAATTTTTTTGTCAAAGCAGTCGCTTTAGTTAATGCAGCTAAGACATCTGTTAGTTCAAAATTAACATCATCGTAAACTACATCTTGGCACTTATCTTCAGCGCATAATGTAAGAGATTTAATCCCTGTTTTTGAAGTATTTAAATAATCTCTCATAGCGGTTTTTACTCCTGAACCTTTAATCCCTGTGCCTGTAAGTCCACCTAATTTAGCACTTGCATTTTCTTTTGTGTAATAAACATCTATATTATTTCCATCAACTTTTACAGTGTATATTTTATTTTTATCGATTTTTGGAATTTGTGTTTCACCTAACTCCTTTAAGTACTCCTTCGTTACTATTTCTGCCCATTTTGCTGTTAATGTTACTTCTTTTTCTACTTTAGTTGTCAAAGTATCTTCACTTGAAATATCTTCATACCAACCCATAAATTTATATTGTTTATCACTTTCTTCTCTATTAGGTAAAGTTGGTAATTCAGCACCTTCATCCATTAAAGTTGCCTCAGTTTCAGGAGAATTACTATAGTTATAGTTTAATGTTACACTATATTGTTTAATCCATTTAGCAGTTAATTCTAAATCTTCAGTTATTTCTGTTTGTAAATCAAAGGCTTTTTCTTCACCTTCTTTAAACCAACCTAAAAATCTATATCCTTTTCTTGTTGGATTTTCTTTCGTTAATTTATCATGATTATCTATTGTTAAAATTTCTTGTTCTGTTTCATTATCTGCATAATTAAGTATTACTTTATGTGTTAAAACATCAAATGAAATATTATAACTTATTTCAGTTAATTTTTCATTGTTATCTACTTTAGCAGCATCTGGATCAATAACAACTTTTACTTCTAATGTTTTACCATCTAAAGCCTTTAAAGTTAATCCTGTTTTTGCTACTGAAAATAGTCTTGCTTTAACTAATGTATTATTTGCTATTTGTTCTAATAGTTGTACAACATCTTCTTCGGCAGTTTCAACATCTGTAAATTCTTTTGATATACCATTATAAGTTATTACAACTTTTTCTACTTCTTCTTTTTCTAAAAGCTCTTTAACATCATTAACGAGTGCTATTGAAGAAATATCCTCTGAAGGTTTTGTAACGGTAATATTAACTGTTTTTTCTTCTTCATTATATTCAGATTCAAAATTATCTCCTGTTTGTTCAGAAACATGTTTTTCTAAAATATAATTTTCACTTTTTGTTAGTAAAACCCATTTAGCTGTTAAAGTGATATCACTTTTTACTTTAGTTGAAAAATTATATGCTATTTCATCTTGACCCTCAACATACCAAAATTTAAATTCATGTCCATCCCAAGTTGGATTCTCTGGTTCAGTAAATGAAGAACCATCAACTACTTCATTGGTAGTTGATGGAGTTTTACTTCCATTATAATTTAAAGTTACTGTATGAGTTGCTAATTTTATAGTCACATCATAAGTATTAGATTGACTATCATCTAAAAACTCTGCATAACTTTTTAAATTAACTGTTATTTTAAATGTTTTATCATTTAAATCTTTATTTGTTATATCTTCTGAATATGGTTTTCCAAATATTGCTTGAGAATTATCCTCTAACCATTGTTGTGGATCCAATTTACTTAATTCATCT
>CANQMV010000079.1 GCA_947625085.1 uncultured Bacilli bacterium | reverse complement strand
TGTTGTTTTCTTAGAAAATTTAAAAACCAAAGAAATGATTGAAAAAGGTCAATATGGTTTAGCAAAATATATATCTAATTCAAACTTTAGTGACATTATAAATTTAAATATAAAGCTAAAATACTAGGTAAGAAAGTATATCAAGTAGTACTTACTTTCCTAGTAGTCAAATATGCTTTTCGTGTGGTACAAAGGATGAAAGGGTTAAAAAATTTAAATGTTAGAAAGTTGAAATGTCATAAATATCATAGTTTAAATGAAAGAGATATAAATGCTAGTCTTAATATATTAGTAGAAGGAACAAATCTATATTTTAAAGATTTAGATAAAGAAATGAATTATATTTAAAAAATTTAGAAAGAGAGTTAAAGTTAATTTTGTATGATAATAGAAGAAAATGTTATAAATGAAATAGTTATAAATAAATCAAGGTTTATTACTTATCTTTATAAAGTTAAAAATAAAGATGAGGTTTTAAACTATTTAAATCTATTAAAACAAAAATATAAAGATGCCTCGCATATTTGTTATGCTTTTATTATTAATAATAGTATTAAATATCATGATGATAATGAACCTCTTGGTACCGCAGGAATTCCTATTTTAGAAGTTTTAAAAAAGAATAATTTAAATTATATAGTTTGTTTTGTTATTAGATATTTTGGAGGAATTAAGTTAGGAAGTGGTGGCTTAACTAGAGCTTATTCCAACAGTGCTAGTTTGTGTTTAAAGAAAGTGAAAATTATCAAATTAGAAAAAAAATTAAAAATTAAACTAAAAGTTAATTATCAAGAAAATAAGCATTTAATGAAAATATTAAGTGAAAAAAATATTTTAGATAAAATATTTTCTAGTGATATTACTTATATAGCCGTGATAACTAAAAAAGAAAAAGAATTATTAGATAATAATAAATTAAACTATGAAATTTTAGATGATAATTATTTTTAAAGAATAACATAACTTATTATCATTACCAAACTACCAATTAATAAGCCTAAAAAAAGAAGTTTTCGATTTTGGTATTTAAATGCTTCTGGTAAAAGTTCAGTTAAACTAATATTTACCATAATGCCACCTATTAAAGCAAAAACACAGCCAATTAAAAAATCATTAATAAAATGTTGTAAAAATAAATAACAAATAATAGCTCCCAATATTTCACTACAACCAGAAATTAAGACGACCATAAAGGTTTTTAATTTTTTAGCTGTTGCATAATAAAGCGGAACGGCAATACTTATACCTTCAGGAATATTATGTAAACTAATTGCAATTGCTAATTTAATGCCTAAATTTAAATTTACCCCACTAACCATAAAGGTAATAATTCCTTCAGGAACATTATGTAAAATAATAGCAATCATCGAAATAATTCCAACTTTTTTTAAAGAACTATTCTCGGTTTCAACTTTGGCTGAAATAAATGTAGATATAAATACTCCTAAAACAAAGAAAAAAGCAATCAATAAAATAGCAAAAAGAAAATTAAAATTATCTAAATATGAAAAGGCAGATGGTAACAAATCAATAAGAGAAATTGTAAACATAACTGCACTTGCAAAGGCAAGTGAAAAAGTAATTATTTTATTTTTATCTCTTTTTATAAAAATAACAAAATAACCAATTAAAGTTGATAAACCTGCTAAACTCGTTAAAATAAAACTAGATAATATTTCATTCATAGTTAATTATATGAAAAAAATTATTAGATTATTTCATTCTAATAATTTCTTTTTTTAAAACTATAAAAAGTTAAAATTAAACCAGTTAGCATTAAAGGTAGACTAGCTACTTTAAAGACTATATTATCATCAATGCCAGTTTTTGGAACTTTGACTTCTTCTTTAGTATTTTCCATTGTTAAAGTAATAATCTCTTTATCTTTAGAAATATCAAAATAAATAATTTCATCACTTAATAAATAACCTTTACTACTTTTTATTTCTTTTAGAAAATAACTTCCTAAACTTAAATCATTTAAAATAATTTTTCCATCTAAATCCGTATAGCCTTCATAAACTAATTCATAATTATTTTTATCTATAATTTTATAAATTGCAATTAAGGTATCAGGAATAGGATTTCCTGTTTTACTTTCAACTTTATAAAATTCTAAACTACCCTTTGGTAAATAATTATCAAATTCTAAAGTTTTAGTTATAATTTCTGTATATTGGTCTTGATAATTAATTTCAAAATAATATTTTGAAGGATTTACTAAATTATCATGAGAACTTTCAACTTCTTCTAAATAATATTTACCAAGATATAAATTTGAAACCAAAGCTTCTCCTAATTCATCAGTTGTTAAAATTGTAATTAATTCATATTTTTTATATTTTAGTTTGCCATTTTGATAAATATCATCAGCTGCAAAAAGTTGAAATTTTACATTTTCTAAAGGTATCTTTATATATTTATAAGGATTACCTAATTCTAATTTTTCACCTTGCTTTTTTATTTTAATTTGTCCTTTAACTGGTTTATTTGCAAACTTTATCGTGATAATATTTCCATCTTCATATTTAGTATTTTTATCAATATGGATTTTAACTTTTTGACTATTCCATAAATAACCATCAATATATTCCGGAACTTCTTCTAATTCAAAATCTCCAAATAAAATACTATCAGTTATAAACTCACCATTTTCATCAGTTTCAAAATAACACTTTTCTTGATTATAACAAACATATTTATTCGTATTTAAATCTTTCAATTTAAATTTTATTCCCGAAATTTTAATAATTTCATTTGTTTCTAAATCAATTTTAATAACTTTAAGTTTAGCTTTAATTGGCACATCATATAAAGTTTTTTCAACTAGACTTTTTGTATTTTCATCAATTGTTATTTCAAAATCTTTTACTTTTTCATAATTATTAGTACTATTTTTTTGTTTAAATATATAACTTCCATAAGGCAAACTAATATAAGCATGTCCTTTTTCATTAGTTGTTATACTTTGGTAGTAAGTATTAGTATTTTTTAAATAAATATCAAAAGTTATACCACCCTCAGCTTCAAGTAACTGACTTCCTTTTTCACCTAAGACTTTATATAAATCAATATCTCTTTCAATAACTTTTTCATAAACTGTAACTTTAGGGTTTAAATTATCAGCTGTAATTTCAAATTCATAAACTGTTTCATCTAATTCATAACCTAAACTAGCTTTTAATTCTTTTAATTTGTATTTTCCAATACCTGGTAAAAGAGAACTTGTAACTAGACCATCTTTTCCAGTTGTAATTGAAGTTATTAATTTATCATCTAAATCATAAATACCATAAACTGCTCCTTCTAAACTAGCTGCCCCTTTAGGAATATTTAATTTAGTGTCTTTATCAACTTTTTCTAAGGTAACCTTGCCGCCATTAGCAGTTATTTTAAGTTCCATACTAACTTCATCACTAAATCGCAATTTAGCAACTTTTTGTCCTTTGCCACTAGCTGGAGAAAAAATCATCGTTGATTCTTCATCGTAACGAGCTTTTTTTAAAGTAATTGTTGAAGTTCCAATTTTAGTTGGCGTAATTATTAATTTATTTCCATCCTTTCTAACTAAATTACCCGAACTATCTGTAACTTCAAAAAACTCTAAAACTTGATTTTTATCTTCTACAATTATTTCTTTATTAACATAACCAGTCAAATTACTATCTGCAAATGATGGTTTAGTTTTATGATTATTAACCAGTTTCATTATTTCATTTTTTTCATAACTTACATCAATCGAATCTCCATTGCCATATCTTTGGGTAAAAAATTCAACAATTTGTCCACCTACTTTTTCCCAAATTAAAGCTTGAGTTGCCATTCGATATCTCATGGTATTATGTCCAGGATATTCATAACCATAGTAACCTATTAATTGAATTAAATAATTCAAATCATCATCATAAGGAGAATTTGTCAATCCTAAACTCCCAACATAATTATAGGAAGTAATTGCAATTCCAGGTTCAATACAATATAAAACATTACCATCAATAGAATATAAAGGATAAAAATCTGATGTATACTCTTTATTACCACCTCTTCTCGTATAGTAAACATTATTAGCTTTTCCTAAAGACAAAGTTGCAGCTTGAACCTCAAATGCTGAAAAAAAGTTCAAAATTTCTAAAAACATAATTAGAAACAACGCCAAAGTAAATTTTCTTTTCATACCATACACCTCCTTCCTGTTTATTAATCAGTTATAAAAAACCGGAAACAAGGCCATAATAATACGAAATTATGCTCTTTGTCAAATTTTGTAAATAGACGTTTTGTTTACAAAAATATTTTAAAAAGCCTCTTTTATAAATATGTAAAATAATTAAATTAAATTGCAATTCTAAGAAACTTTAATTAAAGGTTTTTAAAAGTTAAAACTTAAAAAAAGAAGAAAAAAATTTTTTTTAAAGATAATTTTTCTTTTTAAGTCTATTTTTTTTCTAATTATAATTTTTCTAGAAAATAATTTTTTAATTTAGCTCTAAATTATAATGAATTAAGCAAATTACCCCTACTTTTTTTAGATAAAAATTTTTTTTAAATTAAAAATATTTTACATATAACTTCTAAGTTTAGTTAAAACTTTTTCTTCTTCTCGACTTACTTTTACTTGATTAATTCCTTTCAATTTAGCAATTTGACTTTGAGTCATATTATAAAAATATCTTTTTAAAATTAACTCTCTTTCATTATTATTTAATTTTTCCATAGCATCTTTAAGAACTATCATTTCATCATAATCAACTTCTTCTGCTGGAATAAAATTATATAAATCATTATCTTCAAAAGTATCGTCTAAACTACTAATTTCAAGAGCATTTCTTGCTTCAACTAGTTTATATACAGGTATCTCTAAAAAATTAGCAAGTTCAATATCAAGTGGCTCCCTTTTAAATTTTTGACATAAAAATTCTTGAGCTTTAGTAATTGCTTGATTTAATTTTATTATCTCAGGAGATACTTTAATACTTTTATTGCTTATTGCATACTTATATATTTCTCCATAAATATACTTATAAGCATAAGTTATAAATTTAGTATTTTTACTTTCATCATAATTGTAATAGGCATTAATTAAACCAATGCAACCAACTTGAAATAAATCTTCAATATCCCCTCTAAATTTATTAGCAATACTATAAATTAAATTTTTATTACTAATAATTAATTCTTTTATTTCCCTTTCCATTTCAATCACCAATCAAAATATATAATAAGAGAAATTAAAAAAAAATAGATTCGACAATTACTGTCAAATAACCTATTTTATACTTTACATTAATTTTACAAAATAAAATCCAGAAAACCGACCATTGTGCGAATTAAACCCGCTTTTCGCGAGGTGGGTATCCGTACTAACCTTTAGGATTCTGAAGAACTCACCCTCCAGCATTCAACACCAGTTATTGCTCAGGATTCCCGTATACAATTTAATGTAGGATTTATACTTACAATGTATCAAATTATCTAGACATCTTAATTGTAACATAGAAAAATTGAAATGAGAATAGTTTTTAAAAAAATTCTTTCTTATTTGTGAATAATTAGTAAAAATGTCAGTATTTTTTCATCAAATAATTAGTGAAAATGTCAGTAAC
>CANQMV010000078.1 GCA_947625085.1 uncultured Bacilli bacterium | reverse complement strand
ATAAAGTTTATCTTTATTGGTTATCAATGATTAAAAACGGGATTTCCATTCGGGATTTCCTAACTTAAATTAACCTTATATAAATAAAATAGTAAAGTGTTTTTTCTTAAACGATTTGGTTAATTTTCTTCAAGCATTTCTTTTATTCCATCTTTATTTTTAGCAGAAGATAAAAAAGTTATACTTTCAGCAACAACATCAGTGAATTTTTTCTTAATTCCATCTTTTTCATAATTTTCAACTTGGATTCTGCCCCTAATTCCTATTAAATCGCCTTTGGTACAATAATCATTAACATTTTTAGCAAAATTATTCCATAATACACAATCAATAAAATCAGTATGATAAATTCCATCAGTCCCTTTAAATTTACGATTAACAGCTAAAGTTACACGTGATACTTTACTACCATTATCTCTTTCAATTAATTCCGGGTCTCTAACTAACCTACCAACTAACATTACCATATTAATCATTTAAAACCTCCTTTCAAGGATGACTATAATAAATATTATAAAAAAGTGCAAAATTTAAAAAAAGAAAGATTTTTAAGAAATTTATAATTAATCACTAATAAATTATTTTTTTCTTAATAAGAAAATTTTTAATTTTAAAAAAAATCTTTTCAAAACCTAATTTTGAAAGATTTAAAATTTTACATAATTTTACATTATAAAACTTGTTTAATTAAACGATTTAATTCAACTGCATATTCAACAGGTAATTCTTCTTTGAAATTTTCAATAAAGCCTAAAATAATAAGTTCCATAGCTTTTTCATAATCAAGTCCTCTACTCATTAAATATAAAAGGTTTTCTTCGCTGATTTTTGAAATCGTTGCTTCGTGATATATATTACTAGAATTATTTTGATTAATATTAACAGGATAGGTATCACTTCTACTTTCATCATCAAGAATTAACGTATCGCATTTTAAACTGGCTTCGCTATTTAAAGCTTGTTTTTTAATATCAATCTTACCACGATAGGTAGCATTTCCACCATTTAATGCTATACTTTTAGAAATTATTTTACTTTTAGTATTTTTGCCAATATGAATCATTCGACTTCCTGTATCTTGAAATTGTCCTTTAGTAGCTAAACTAATAGTAATACAACTACCCATTGAATTATCACCTTTTAATATGCATGATGGATATTTCATTGTATTTAAACTTCCGATATTTCCATCAATCCATTCCATAACCCCATTTTCTAAAACTAAGGCTCTTTTAGTCACCAAATTATTAACATTAACAGCCCAATTTTGAACAGTAGAATATCGACAATGACTATTTTTACCAACATATATTTCAACAACAGCTGCATGTAAACTTGATTCACTATAAGTTGGAGCCGTACATCCTTCAATATAATGAAGACTACTATTATCATCTACTATAATTAAAGTTCTTTCAAATTGACCCATTAATTTACTATTAATTCGAAAATAACTTTGAAGCGGTCTATCTAAAATTGTATTTTTAGGTACATAAATAAAACTTCCCCCAGAAAAAACACATGAATTTAAAGCCGCAAATTTATTATCACTGTTAGATACTAGTTTTCCAAAATATTTTTTAACTAGTTCAGGATATTTTTTAATAGCATCATCAATCGATGTGAAAATAACCTTTTTATCTTCTACTTCTTTTAACATGTTATGATAGATTACTTCACTTTCATATTGAATTCCTATACCATCTAATTCCTTTTCACTTTCGATTACCCCTAATCCATTAAATTCTTCTTGAATAGAGGAATCAACACTTTTCCAATCTTTTTTTATATCATCTTGAACACTTTTATAATAAATTATATTGTCATAATTAATTTTATATTTTGGTCCAAAATCAGGATCTTTTTGTTCTTTAAATTTTTTAAAACTATCAATTCGATAATTCAAAAAATAATCTTCTTCATTTTTTAATTTAGATATTTTTTTTATATTTTCTAAATTTAAACCTTTAATTTCTATGGTAATCACCTTATTTCTTTTTGTGCTTTTTTATTTTTAAATTTAAAATACATTCTGTTAAAATATAATCAATTAAAAATGAACCAATTAACAACATTAACATTGTCATAAGAATAGTAAATATTAAATTCCAAACATAATTATCAAATAATGTTAATATATCAAAATTACTATTATTATAAAATAATATTACATCAATTATGGTAAAAATAATTGTAAACGATATAGCCTCTTTTAAATATACTGTTCGTCTTCTTTTTTTATCTCCTTTAGTTTTAGTAATAGGCAATTCTTTTCCAAATAAACTTTTTAAAATAATTAAATTATTATTTATAGGTTGCTTTTGATTTTTATTTCTATCCTTTTTAATTGCTTTTTCATTTTTTTGATTTTTAAGATTTTTTTCGTTATTTTCTTTTTTTAATTTTAATTTCCAACCTTTTCTTTTTATTTTCTCTTCTTTTAAAATTGCTTTGTTATTTTTTTTAACTTTTTTTTCTAATTTTGGATTTTTTAGTTTTCTTCTTACAGTATGCTCTTTTATTTTAGTATGCTCTTTTATTTTAATAATAATTTTTTTAATTTGAAAATAAATAGTTTTAATAACCTTTTTTACTAAATTATAAGTTTTAACAATTAAAGATTTTATAACTAAATAAAACTTTATAATTATTTTTTTTATTTTAGTTATTAAAGTATTAGTAATTGCTTTTATTTTTTTTATTATTATTTGTTTTTTATTTTCATTCTTTTTTTTGAGTTTAATCTCTTGTTTTTGTTTTTTTAAATGTTGTTTTTTAAGATTTTTTTCTTTTTCTAATTGTTTTTCTTTAGTAACTTTTGTTATTATTTTTTGATATTTATTTTTTTTAACAGTATCATTTTTTATATTTTCTAAATCTTTTTTTTCGTCTTTTGAAGTTTTACTTTGACCTTGATTTTTTTTTATAGGAGTTTGTTTTAAATTGGCTTTTGCTAGTTTTATATTTTTATTATTTTTAATTTGCTTTGTTTTTTGGTCTTTTGAATTTGCTTTTTTCTTTTGAGTCTTACTTATTTTTTCTTTATTATTTACCATAATATCACTCCTAACACGTTATATTATATAAGAAAAAATATTAATTGACAAGTAATATAAATGATGTTAAACTTATATTTGTTTTAGGGGATTAGTTTAATGGTAAAATAGGGGTCTCCAAAACCTTAGATGGGAGTCCGATTCTCTCATCCCCTGCCATATATAATAAGTTAACTCCACTTTGGAGTTTTTTTATTAACTAAAATATTATTATTACACTCTATTACTTTTTATGATAAAATAAACAATAGAAAGGCTAGTTATATGAATATATTTAATTATTTAATTGATGAAGATAAAATAAATTACAAGTGTTATGATGAATTAAAAAAATTAATTTTAAGTAATAAAGGTTTCCAAAATAAAGTTGAAACTGGAATTAAAGAAGGCAAAATTAAAAAATTCCCTCAAGAATTATGGGAAAAAATTAAAAATCAAAATATAAGAGGTATTAATAGTTTTGAGGATGTTTTTATTGATGGTGCTAATATTGGTTATTGCACTGTTGCTGCCAAACAATTAAGTTACTCTTTAAATAATTGCCTTTTATGTGGTGGAGTCTTACCTATTTTAAAAGGTTCAATCAATTGTCCTGATGGAAGTCACACTTGGATACTTTATAATCATAAAATAATTGATACTACTTTAATGCTAATTATTGATGAAGAGTATGCTAAAATTTTAGGATTTCAAGAAGAAAATCGTTATAATCCTGATTTAGACCCAATATATAGGTCAACTAAACTTTTCACTAATGATACTAGTTTGAAAAAGAGTAAATAAATATAATATCAAATTTTCTCTTTTTTATAATTATTTTTTTTAAAAAGTTATTTTACTAAATATTTTTTTAGAAATAATTACCAAAATATGGTATTTTGTCCTTATAATACTATCATAAATCGCATTATAGGGGCAAATTTATTAAAAAAACAAATATAATGAGAAAATTATATTGGTGATAAATATGGATTTTCAAAAATTAGTAATGTTAAGAAATAAAAAAGATTTAACTCAAAGAGAAATGGCTAAAATATTGAAAGTAAGCAAATCAACATATGCAAGATGGGAAACTCAAGAAGAAATTATTCCTCTTTGGCATTTAATTAATTTTTGTGAATACTTTAAAGTAAGTATGGATTATCTTTTAGGAATTAGTTCTGTTAATACTTATTATGACTATAATTACAAAAAGAAAATTGATAAAATTAAAATCGGAAATAATATAAAACTTTTAAGAAAAAGACATAAATTAACTCAAAAAGACTTAGCAGAAATTCTTAACACTTCACAATCAACAATAAGCGCATATGAAAATGGAAAAACTCTTGTTTTAACTGCTTTTGTTTATAGCCTTGCTTGTCAATTTAATCTTTCAATTGATAAATTGTGTGGTAGAAGCAAAGAAATTGTAAATAATAAATAATTCTTAATATTACAAATAAAAATTCTCTTATTTTTAAAGAGAATTTTTCTTTTATGATTAAATTTTTGAAGCCATCCCTATATATGTTTTAGGAGTTAACGATAGTAATTTTTGTTTATCGGAATCTGAAATATTTAAATTGTTAATAAATTGGTGAAGTATTTCTTTAGTAACTTTTTTTCCTCTCGTTAATTCTTTTAACTGATTATAGGCATTATTTATTTTATACTTACGTAAAATCGTTTGAATTGCTTCTGCTAATATTTCCCATTCATTTTCTAATTCTTTTGTAATTACTTCTTTATTGACAGTAACTTTTTTTAACCCTTTAAAAGTTTCTTTAACTCCTTGCAAAGAATAACCAAAAGAAACTCCAAGATTTCTTAAAAGTGAAGAATCTGATAAATCTCTTTGCATTCTTGACCTTGGTAATTCATTCGATAAAGTTATAAGAAGACCATTTGCAATTTCTAAATTAGCCTCACTATTTTCAAAATTAATTGGATTTACTTTATGAGGCATAGTACTACTACCTACTTCATTATTAACAACTTCAAGTTTAAAATAGGCTTTACTAATATATAACCACATATCTAAATTTAAATCTAAAATAATATTATTAATATGTCTTATTATATCTAAAATGTTAACTATATAATCATGATTTTCAATTTGTGTTGTTAAAGGATTAAAATTTAAGTTTAATTCTTCTTCTACAAACTTTTTTGATAACTTTACAACATCAATTTCTGAATAAGCAACACTCATGGCACTGTAATTACCGGTTGCTCCATTAAATTTAGCCATTAATTTAACTTTTTTTAATTTTTTTAATTCATTTGTTATTCGATACCAATAAATTTTAAATTCTTTTCCAATTGTTGTTGGAGTTGCTGGTTGACCATGAGTATGAGCTAAAATAGCTAAATTTTTATATTTGATACTTAGTTTTTTTAAATAATTAGTAAGTTCTGAAATCTTATCAATATATAACTTAGATAAAAACTCTTTAAGCATTAAAGCATAGGCTGCATTATTAACATCTTCAGAAGTTAGTCCAATATGAACAAAAGAAATTAAATGACTTAAATTATTTTTTTCTAATGATTTATCTATAAAATATTCAATAGCTTTAACATCATGATTAGTAATTTTTTCTTCTTTTTTTATTTCTTTATATTCATTTAAATTAAATTGTTTATAAATATT
>CANQMV010000077.1 GCA_947625085.1 uncultured Bacilli bacterium | reverse complement strand
TTCTTTATTACTTCCTGTTTGGTCTGCTAAAGAGGTTCCTTCTTCTACTTTTAAAGTTACATCTCCATCTTTAGTTGCTATTTTGACAGTTAATTCATAAATAGCTCTAATTTCTGTATCTTTGTTGAAAGTAGTATTTTTATCTACAGTTTTTCCTTCAGTATCAACGTATCTAACTAGATTCTTTCCAATTACAGTTTGAGCGTCTACGATTGCTCCCATTAAAGCTTTGTTATTAGTCCAATTTTGTCCTTTTTCAACATCATAACGAACTCCATTGAAAGTAACATATACTACTTCAGTTCCTTTTTCATTTACATAAGTAATATATTCACTTTCTGGAATTTCACCTTTGTAATCATCTGGAATTACAACTTTAGCTCCAGAAATACTTTTTGCTTCACTTAAAACTTTTTCAACAGCATCAGCAGCTGGTTCAAAAGTTGTAGATTCTTTAGCGGTTGTATCAACAGTTAAACCTAAAGCGCCAATATCTTCAAGGGAAATTTCAGCAGTTCCTTCAAATTCAACTCCTGATGAACCACTTGTTAAATGACCTTTTCCTCTAGAGATATTAACTCCTTTTATAGATACATCTGTTTTTTCAGAAGCATCAGGTGCTGGTAAAACTAGAATAAATCTATGACTTCCAGCTTTTGGAGTATAAAAAGTTACATTTTCAATTGTAGCATTGCCACATAATTGGATACCACATCCTGAAGCAGCAAGATTTTCTTTATCAATAGTTGTATTTTTTACAACTAATTTTGGCACCTCACCATTAGCTGTTTTTTCTTCATTTTTAATACCAATGAATTTAGTTGTAACTTTAATACCATCAATTGTTAAAGAAACACCATAATTTCTAACTGCAGCTGATTTAGAGTTACCAATAACTTCACCAGTCTTACCTGCACTAGTATCTTGAATAGTTAAAGTTCCTTCATTATTAATAGCATAACCAATTGTTTGAGGTGCAGTTAATTTATGCCCATTTAAATCAATGGTTATAGTCTTTCCAGAATCAATTTTAACTTCTGAATCTAAATCCAAATCTACTAATAACTTAAGTGTTTTAGTATCTGCAGTTGCTAATGCTGCTGATAAAGTCTGATATTTAGTTCCATCAACTTCAGCTACATAAACTGTATCTGCATTTACATTTAAGGTTAAAACTGCCATTATAACTAAAGCTAAAGTTCCAAATACTTTTTTGAGATTTTTCATTTTTTTATTTTCCTCCTTTTAATATTTGATAAGTTCTCTACCTTATCTATATTAAAATATAACATAACTAACCTACTTAGTCAATTAAGTTAAAGGTATTTTTAATCTATTTATTCGACAAAAAAATTATCACCACTAAAAAATACTTTCAATCAAACGATATGAAAGTATTTTATTTTAATTTTTAGTTTTCTCTATTTTTTTTGATTAAAATGAATGATGCTGTTCCTACTACCATTAATCCTACTACTAATGCTATTACATAACTTATAACATTATCTAGAGTTGGTGGTGGTGTTACTTCTTCTTCAACTACTGGTGGTTCTTCTTCTTCAGTTTTAAATACCATCGTTAATTCTACATCTTCATTTATCTTGGTTTCTTCACTAAAATCTTTTCCGTCTTTAGTTGTTACAAATTTTTCAAATGTCTTTCCTTCTACTTCTTTTAAACCTTTGAAAATATCTGCATTATCTAATAGACTGGTTCCTTCATCAATAAAGTATACACTCTTATCTACTGTTACTGTTACATAGTATACTACTTTTAAATCTAGATTACTTGTTATTTTAGTTGTTGAACCAAATGATTTTCCATCGGTTGTTTCAAATCTTCTAAATTTATTTGCTCTAATTGCATCTAGTTTTTCTTTATTACTTCCTGTTTGGTCTGATAAAGAGGTTCCTTCTTCTACTTTTAAAGTTACATCTCCATCTTTAGTTGCTATTTTTACAGTTAATTCATAAACCGCTCTAATTGCTGTATTTTTTGTGAAAGCAGTATTTTTATCTACTGTATTTCCTTCTTCATCAACGTATCTAACAAGATTCTTTCCCATTACAGCTTGAGCATCTACGATTGCTCCAATTAAAGCTTTGTTATTAGTCCAATTTTGTCCTTTTTCAACATCATAACGAACTTCGTTGAAAGTAACATAAACTACTTCAGTTCCTTTTGCATTTACAAATTTTACTCCTTTAACTTCAGGAACTTCGCCTTCATAATCAGAAGGAATTACAACACCAGCTTCTCTTTGTCTACTTGATAAACCAGATAAAGTTTTATCAACATTTGAAGCATCTGGTGAAATTATTGCTCCTTCATAAGAATAAATAGTTATTCCTTTTGGTAAAGTAAATCCATCTCCAACAATATCTAATTCAACCTTTTCAGTTGGCTTTCCAGTAGCACCGACAGCTATTACTCCACCATTTCCAGTTACTTTTAAACCATCAATAGTAGTTTTTGATAGAGTTCCATCATCATTTGGTAATACCATTAAACTACCCCAAGTAGAATATACATTTGGAGTAACTATAGTAGAATTAGTAATTGTTGCTGTTCCATAGCTTTCAACACCTACAGAATTTCTTAATGTACTATCAAGTAAAACTTCAATAGTTGAATCTTTAATCTCTAATTCAGATTTTTCATTCTTAACAACTATGAATTTTGATTTAACATGTACACCATCAAGAACCATTTTAGTAGCACCATTTTTATTAGCTATACATGAACTGCCTGTAGCTTGACAAGCAATTTCTCCTTTTGTTGCTCCAGTATCTTTAATAGTTAATGTACCTAGATTTTCAATTGCATATCCAGCTGTTGGACCAGTTAAGGTATGACCATTTAAATCAAGGGTTACATTTTTAGCTGCAGCAACACTAAATGTTGAACTTAAGCCAACATCTGCTAATAATTTAATAGTTTTACCATCAGCATTTGTTAAAGCAGTTGCTAAATCTTGATATTTAGTTCCATCAACTTCAGCTACGTTTACTACATCTGCATTTACATTTAATGTTAAAACTGCCATCATAACTAAAGTTAAAGTTCCAAATACTTTTTTTAGACTTTTCATTTTTTTATTTTCTCCTCCTTTTAATATTTGATAAGCTCTCTACCTTATCAATATAAGAATATCATAACTAACTTCTTTAGTCAATTAAAATTAAGGACATTTTTTTGACATTAAATTAAAGAATAGATTCATTTAAAATTAACAAATCTATTCTTTTTTTAATTGAAATAATCAATTTGCATAGCCTTTTTAAATTCTTCCAAATTTTTCTTAGCAACTATTTGAGCATTTCTAGTTCCAACTTTTAAAACTTCATAAATACTATCAATATTTTCTTCTAATTTACTTCTTCTTTCACGAATTGGAGTTAATAATTCTTCTAAAATATTATATAAGAATTTTTTTATTTTAACATCGCCAACTCCACCCTTTTGATAAGCTAATTTAAGTTCTTCAAGATTTTTAAAATCTGGTAAATATTTTTCAAAATGAGATTGATTAGCAAAGACATCTAAGTAAGTAAAAACTACATTTCCTTCAATTTTTCCCGGGTCATTAATATTAATATGGTCAGGGTCAGTATACATTTTCATAACTTTTTCATAAACACTTTTAGAATCATCTGATAAATAAATACAATTGCCAAGAGATTTACTCATTTTACTTTTACCATCAATTCCAGGAAGTCTAAATGAAGTTTCATTATCAGGTAATATTGCTTTACAAGGAACTAAAGTTTCTCCATATAAACTATTAAATTTATGAACAATTTCATTAGTTTGCTCAATCATTGGTAATTGGTCAACCCCAACCGGAATATCTGTTGCCCTAAAAAGAGTAATATCCGCTGCTTGACTTACTGGATAACACAAAAACCCAACTGGAATTGTATTATTAAAATTTCGTTGTTCTAACTCTGACTTTACGGTCGGATTTCTTTCTAGTCTCGCTAAAGTTACTAAATTTAAATAATAAAATGTATATTCAGTTAATTCAGGTATCATTGATTGAATAAAAATCGTTACCTTTTTAGGGTCAATTCCACAAGCCAAATAATCAAGCGTTATTTCTTTAATACTCTCTCTAATTTTTACAGGATTATCAAAATTATCGGTTAAAGCCTGACTATCAGCAATCATAACATACATTTTACTAAAATCATTTTCAGCTTGTAACTCTAATCTTTTTTTTATTGAACCAACATAATGTCCTAAATGAAGTTTTCCAGTTGGTCTATCACCTGTTAATATTATCTTCTCCATTTAAAATCAACACTCCTTCAAAATATATTCTAATTATACAAATCAAGGTATAAAAAGTCAAGAAAACGCGAAGATTAACTAAGGAAAGTATTTCTATCATAATTAATGGACAAAACCTTGGTTTGCCTATTTTTAATGAGAAAATTTAGGTGGTTGGTGGTAATAATGTTTGAAAATTTGAAACGAATTCGTTTAAATCACGAATTAAGTCAAAGACAAATGGCAAAAATTTTAAAAATCGGTAAATCAAGTTACAATTATTTTGAAACTGGTGAACATATTATTCCTCTTAAACATTTAAATAATTTTGCTAGCATTTTTCACGTTTCAATTGACTATATATGTGATTTAACTAATCTTAATATTGAAAACTCCAAAATTGTCAAATTAAACAAAGAAGAAATTGGAAAGCGAATTAAAAAAATAAGATTAAAATATAATCTTACACAAACAGACCTTGCAAGAATTTTAAATACTTCACAATCAAATATTAGTTCCTATGAAAGTGGAAAAACTTTAATTTTAACAGCCTTTCTCTTTAACTTTGCTAAATATTTTGATATTAGTATGGATTATTTAGTTGGAAGGTCAAATAATATTAAAATAATCAGAAAAAATAATTTAAATGATAAAAAATAAAATTTATTTATAATTTATAAAGAAGAATTAAGTAATAACTTTCTTTTTTTTATTTGATTAAAATAAGATATAATCGTTCCAAATTGAAATATTATTGTTACTAAAATTAAAATCATTAAATATTCGCTTTTAATATAAATTAATTTATTTAAATATAAAAGTCCTAATAAGCAAAATAGAAAAACAGTTTTTATTTTACCAGTAAAAGTTGAAGATGGCTTTAAATTATTAAAAAATGAATATAAATTAAAACTTCCTATTATAATTTCTAAAATAATATTTATATAAATTAAATTTTGATTATTAGAATCCATTTGACTTTTTAAAATAACTGGAATTAATAAACTTAAAGCAAAAATTTTATCAACAACAGCATCTAAATATTTACCAAATAAAGTTATATTATGATATTTCCTAGCAAAATAGCCATCAAAAGTATCAGTTAAGGAAAATATTATAACCATGATAAAGGCTAAAATAAGTTTATCATAATAGATAAGCGGTATTAAAAAAAATGGTGATAATAAGCGAGAGGCAGTTAAAATATTTGGTAGTTGAGCTTTAAAATCGCCTTTTTTTAAATCATTAATAAACTTTTTTATATCTTCTTTTATTTCATTTTTCATATAAACTCCTAATTTAATTATATAGCAAATAACTATTTTTTTAAACATTTATTTTTATTAACTTCCAAGAAGTAGTCTAACTGTTGAACCAGCTGCTAAATAGGTCCCTTCTCTAGGACTTTGTTCTATTACAATATTTCCAGTTCCTGAATACTCAACATTGTAATAAAATAATTCTTTAACCGCTTCTTTTTTCGTTTTGCCAATCGTATTTGGAAGAGTATAATAAATTTCATCATCCCAATAACGAACTTTTTCAAT
>CANQMV010000076.1 GCA_947625085.1 uncultured Bacilli bacterium | reverse complement strand
TTTGGTGGAGCATAGGAGGATCGAACTCCTGACCTTCACGGTGCAAACGTGACGCTCTCCCAGCTGAGCTAATGCCCCAAAAGAAATTCTAATGTCAAGCGACATATAGAATTATATTATATAAATATCTTGATTGTCAACAAATTTTTATTTTTTTTTGAAAAAATCAACAATTTCTGAAAGTTTAATCTCGCTTTCTTCTTTAGTTTTCATATTTTTAATTCGTAATACTCCACTTTCAATTTCATTACTTCCAATAATAGATACATAAGAGATGTTTTCATGTTCAGCATATTCAAAACATTTTCCAACTTTTTTATTATTCATTTCTAAAATAACTCGAACTCCATTTTCCCGAAGTTTAGTTGCTATTTTTAAACATTCAATATCAGTATCAAGTGGAACCAAATATAAATCAATTAAAGATAGGTTTGTCTCTTCTTCTTTTAAAATAGCATAAATTGGTTCTAGGCCAAAAGATAAACCAACAGCAGGATAATTTATGCCATTATTCATAAAATCAGTAATAATTTTATTATAACGTCCTCCGCCACCAATTGCTGATGATATTCGTTTTTTGGAATCATAAAATTCAAAAACTACACCAGTATAAATGGTAAGACCTCTAGCAAGACTTGGCGTAAATTTACATTTATCAATAATATCTAATTTTTCTAGATACGTATTAAGTTCTCTTAACTCTTCTAAGCCTTCTTTAATATTTTCATTCTTTGTATCTTTAAACTTCTCAAGATATTTTGGAAAATCATATTCAAAATATTCTAACAAATTATCAATAGCATTATCATTAAGACCAATTTCAGTTAAATTAGCTTTTAATTCTTCTGGACTTATTTTTTCTAATTTATCAATAACTCCAATAACTTTAGCAATTTTTGAATCACTAACTTCAACTTCTTTAATCAAACCAGTCATTAATTTTCGATTATTATATTTAACTATAACATCAATTCCTAAATCTTTATAAGTATTAATAGCCATTAAAATTTGTTCAACTTCAATTAAGCGATTGTCAATTCCAACCACATCAATATCACATTGATAAAATTCTCTAGTCCTTCCAAGTTTAACTGGGCCATTTCGAAAAACTTTACCAATTTCGTATCTTCGAAAAGGAAGGCGTAAATCTTTGTTTAACCCTATTACCTTACAAAAGGGAACAGTTAAATCATAACGAAGTCCTAAGTTTCTATCACCTTGGTCTTTTAATTTATAGATTTCATTTAATATTTCTGCTCCATCTTCATATTTATAGGCAAGCAAATCATAATAATTTAAAATTGGAGTTTCAAGAGGTAAATAACCATTTTTTTCAAAATTTACTCTTAACGTATCAATTATTTTATTTCTTAAAGCTTCTTCTTTTGGTAAAAAATCAAAAGTTCCTTTTAAATTCATTAATTTCACTTTATCACCTACTTATCTCGAACCAGACAGTCAAACTTTTTAGTAACACCATCAATTATTCTCGCGAATATCTCCATAACTTCATCATCAGTTAAAGTTTTATTAAAATCATTAAAAGTTAATTTAAAAGCTAAAGATTTTTTAGAACTATCAATATTTGAACCTTCATAACTATCAAAAATTGTAATATCTCTAAGCAATTTGCCACCAAAACGTTTAATTTCTTTAACAATCTCGCTTGATTTAACATCTTTAGATACAATAAAGGCAACATCTTTTAAAATAGTTGGATATTTACTAATTTCTAAAACGCTAATACCCTTACATTTACTTTCTAGTAACTTTTGAACAGAAATTTCTAAAACATAAATATCATCTTTATTAAAACTTGGATTTATTTTTCCAATTATTCCGATTTCTTTACCATCTAAAATAATATTAGCACTTTGATAAGGATGTAATTCTTTTGGTAATTCATTTACAACCAAACTATAACGATCACGATAACCTAAATAATCAAGTAAATCTTCTAAAATTCCTTTAATATCATAGAAATTAAATTTAAAAGTTGTAAATTGATTTTTATATTCGCCGCTTATTAAAGCCGCAAGTCGCATTTCTTCTTTGTATTCGCCATTTTCCTTATAAAAACCATTTCCCATTTCAAAAATGTGAATATCATTTATTCCTCTTGATTTATTATAAGTATAAATATTCATAAGTGATGATAATAAACTATAACGTAAAGTTTCATGCTCTTCAGTCATTGGGTCTAAAACACTTATCGCTTCTTTCTTTGAAGTCTGAAATAAATCAAACTCATCTTTTCGAATAAGAGCATAACTTAAACATTCATTTAAACCAAGATTTGCCATTTTATGTTTTATTTCTCGATAAGTTTTATTAAATTTTCCTGGTTTAAGCGGAACCGTTGGTAACTTACCAACAATATTAGAAAGCCCATAAAAACGTCCTACTTCTTCAATTAAATCTTCTTTTATAGAAATATCTAATCTTCTTGATGGAACTTCTACTTTTAAGCCATCTTTTAAATCACTAACTTTAAAATCTAAATTAGCAAATATTTTCTTAACTTCCTCTTTCGGTACTTCTATTCCTAAAACTTTATTAATTTTATCATAAGTTAATTCAATTTCTTTATCAGTTTTTAAAGTTTTATCATAACTAATCATTCCATTTTGAACTTTAGCATCAGCATATTTTTCAAGTAAATTACAACATCTTTCAATAGCTAAATAAGTTCTTTTTGGGTCTAGACCTTTTTCAAAACGATTACTAGCTTCACTTCTTAAAATTCGTTTAGCTGTCATTCTAATTTTAACATTATCGAATATGGCACTTTCAATTATAATATTTTTGGTATTCATGGTAATTTCAGTATCCAAGCCACCCATAACTCCAGCTAACCCAATAGCTTTATTAGAACTTGCAATTACTATATCATCTTTCGTTAATTCTCGTTCTACCTTATCAAGAGTTACTAATTTTTCTTTATCGTTAGCATTTCTAACAATTAACTCATTATTTAGAGTATCTGCATCATAAAAATGTAATGGTTGTCCAACTTCTAACATAACATAATTAGAAATATCAACAACATTATTAATTGGTCTAATTCCACTTGCAATTAATCTTTCTTTAATAAAATCAGGGCTTTCTTTAATTACCACATTTCGAACGCTTTTAGCTAAAAACAAAGGACAATCTTCTGTTTCAACTTTGACTTTAAAAGTATCATTTATTGAATCAAAAAAGGTTTCATAACTAGTTTCAATTTTATTAGTTTGAACTTTAGTTCCGTATAAAGCTCCAACTTCATAGGCCATTCCTAAAATACTTAATAAATCGCCACGATTACTTGTAAGTTCAAAGTCAATTACTTCATCATCTAAATTTAAATATTTAATTGGGTCTTCTCCAACTATGGCATCATCACCTAAAATACAAATTCCATTTATATCTTCTTCTTTTAAATATTTTTTATCAATTCCAAGTTCAAATAAAGCGCAAATCATACCATTAGACTCTACTCCCCGAATAGTACTTTTTTTAATAGTAATATCTGGTAATTTAGCCCCTGGTTTAGCAACAATTACTTTAATTCCAGCTTTTACGTTAAAAGCCCCACATACAATTTGTAATTTTTCACTTTTAATATCAACAAGACAAACATGTAAATGGTCACTATCAGGATGATTTTTACATTCTAATACCTCTCCTATTACTAAATTAGTGGCATTAATTAAAGGAGTCGCACTATCATATTCATTCCCAATTCTTGTCATATCAGAAGCAAGTTCTTGATAGGAAACAGGAACGGAAACATAATCTTTTAAAAATTTGGTACTTAACTTCATTTTAGTCAACATCCTTTCTATCAAATTGTTCTAAAAATCTTATATCATTAGTATAAATTTGTCTAATATCTGTAATTCCATATTTAAACATAGCAAATCGGTCAATTCCTGGTCCAAAAGCAAAACCGGTATATTTTTCAGGGTCATATCCTGACATTCTTAAAACATTTGGATGAACAACTCCGGCTCCAAGGACTTCAATCCAACCGGTATCTTTACACAAGTTACAACCTTTTCCAGAACATTTAAAACAAGTTACATCAACTTCACAAGATGGCTCGGTAAATGGAAAATAACTAGGTCGAAATCTTACTTTTGTTTTTTCCCCAAGTAACTTTTTAGCAAATAATTCAAGAGTTCCTTTTAAATCAGCTAAAGAAATATCTTCTCCAACTACTAATCCTTCAAACTGCATAAATTGATGTGAATGTGTAGCATCATCATCTCTTCGATAAACTTTTCCTGGGCAAACAATTCGAAGTGGTTCTTTATTAACATTTGCTTCCATAGTTCTAACTTGAGCAGGAGAAGTGTGTGGTCTTAATAAATAATCTTTATCTAAATAGAAAGTATCTTGACTATCGCGTGCTGGATGTCCAACTGGTAAATTTAATTTAGTAAAACTATTTAAATCCGTATCAATTTCTGGTCCTGATACAACATCATATCCCATTGACACAAATAAATCTTCTAATTCTTCGACGATTCTTGTCATAGGATGAATACTTCCTTTTAAACTTCTTCTTGCAGGAAGCGTTATATCTATTTTTTCACTATTTAATTTTTCTTCTAAAGCTTGTTCTTCTAATCTTTTTTCTAAATCACTAAATTTCTTAGTAACTTCTTCTTTTATTTCATTTAAAAATTTACCATATTCCCGTTTTTCTTCATTAGGAAGTTCTTTCATTTTTAAACTTAATTTAGTAACAACTCCATTTTTCCCTAAATAAGTCGCTTTTAAATTTGCTAAATCAGCTTTATTTTTAATATCTTTTAATGCAATTTCTAAATTATTAATTATATCTTCTCTTTCCATATTTTTTTCCATTTTAATCCTCCTATTAAAAATAATCTTACGTATTCTGACAATATTTCTTTTCGTTCAATATCTTTTAAACTTCCTCCAAAAACCATATGTCTTTCTTTTTGTAAATAAGTTAAATATTTATTTTTACTATTTAGTTTATTAATAATTTCAAGGCCATTTTCAATTGGTACAACTTGGTCTAATTCACTTTGTAAAACTAACGCATCACAGGAAACCTTTTCTAAGTTATCATGGTATTCTTTTATTAATTTCACAAACTCTAAAAAGAATGGAATTGAAGTATGTAAAACTCTATCAAAAACTTCAATATAATCTTTATAATCTCGATTTTTTAAAATATCAATTTTATTTTGTTTTAAATTTAAATAATTATAAGCAGCATTAATAAATACTACTTTTTTTATTTCTTTATATTTAGATGCTAGATAACCTGCTAAAACTCCTCCCATACTATGTCCTATAACATATATTTTTTTATATCCATGAGATATTAAATCTGAAACTAATAAATCAGCAAATTTAATCCATTCGGTATATTCTACTTTTTGATAAGTTTCATCATCGTAATGTCCTGGTAAAGTTCTTGAAAAAACATCAAATTTTCTATCAAAAGTTAAATAATTCATCAAGTATTCATTATCTCCTAAACATCCAACAAACCCATGAATAATCAATACTGCTTTCCTCATACTTCTCTCCCTTAAAAAAAGGATAGTACCAAAGGGTCAAGAAGACGGTACCATCCTTTATTTTTCTTTTTATCTTAACGCGATTAACGATTTATTTTAGAAAGTGAATTCCTCTATCTTATTTATTAGTTTACACCTACCACTAACTCTCTTAAAAATAATGATAAACTACTACTCTTCCCGCTTCAATAACCTTAAATACAAGCATATTATAGCATGACCTTTAAAAGTTGTAAATAATTTTTAGTATAATTTGTAGACAATTCATAAAAAAGTCAGTGAATAAGATTTAAAGGAAAAAGTCATATTATAGATGGTGATAAAATAT
>CANQMV010000075.1 GCA_947625085.1 uncultured Bacilli bacterium | reverse complement strand
AGTGTAGTATATAGATACAGGAGCAGAAATGCTTAGACAGTATCATACCTAAATGGTATATACTATGACAGGTGCCGATAGGCATAGACAAAGACTGGTCAAGTGACTAGTCTTTTATTTTATGGTAAATTATCATAAAAAAAGACCTCGTGCTACGAACACGAAGTCAAAATACAGAAATTAAAAAATCTAATCAACCACGATAAGAAATCTTTTTTTCTGCTATTTAATTATAGCATATAAAACCTTTCTTATCAATAAAATTTTAAGAAAAGAGGTTATAATTATGTATGCTGCTTATTTAAGAAAATCACGTGCTGATATGGAATTTGAAAAAGCAAGTGGTATTGATACTTTAAAAAGACACAGAGATTTAATAAAACAAAATGCTGAATATAGGAATATTCTTATAGAAGAATGGTATGAAGAAGTAGTATCAGGAGAAAACATTGAAGCTAGACCAGAAGTGCAAAAATTATTACGCAAAGTAGAACTAGGATTAATTGAAGGTGTGTTTGTTGTTGATATTGATAGGCTAGCTCGTGGAGATACTGCCGACCAGGCTAGAATTGCAAAAGCATTTGCCTACTCTTCCACTTTAATAATAACCCCTAATAAAATATATGACCCTAATAATGAAGCTGATGAGGAATTTTTCGAGTTTGGCTTATTTATGTCAAGAAGAGAATATAAAATCATAAACAGAAGATTAAATCGCGGTAGAGTTTCATCTGTTAATGAAGGGAAATTTGTAGGTTCTACATGTCCTTATGGATATACTAAAGAAAAACTAAAAGGACAAAAAGGATTTAAATTAATAATTCTTGAAGAAGAAGCTAAAATAACTAAAATAATATTTGATTTGGCATCTAAAAACATAGGTTCTTCAAATATAGCTAATCATTTAAATAAAATAGGTTCTAAACCTCGAAAAGCCGATGTTTGGGTATCAGCTACAATTAGAGACATTATAGCCAATCCTGTCTATTATGGCATGATAAAATGGAACTACCGTAAAACAGAAAAGAAAATGATTAATGGTATAGTTTATAAATCTAGACCTAAGCATAAAGAATATATTTTAATTCAAGGATTACATGAACCAATTGTAACTAAAGAACAATGGGAACTTGCAAATAGTCATTCTAAAAATAATATAGGTAAATCAGTAAAAAAAGATTTAGCTATGCAAAATCCTTTATCTGGACTAGTAAAATGCGAATATTGTGGTAGAACTATGCAACGAAGAAATTATCGTTCAGGTCATATAGATGGATTGATATGCCCACTACCTCATTGTAAAAATATAGGTTCACATTTATATTTAGTTGAAGACGCAATTATAAAATCTTTAAAATCCATATTGAACGAATATAAACAAATGATTATTGATTTTGAAAAAGAAGAAAATATAAATAACTCAATTAATAATACTACTATCGAAATTATTCAAAAAGAAATTGAAAAAACGGATTCTCAATTAAATAAAACATATGAATTATTAGAACAAGGGGTTTATGATAACGAAACTTTTATTAAAAGAAGTAATTATTTAAAAAATAAACTTAAAGACTTAAATGGGAAAATTGATGAATATAATTTAGATAACATGGAAAACAATGTTGAAAAAATAAAAAATACTATTCCAAAATTAAAATACATAATTAATAATTATTCAATTGATTTATCACCAAAAGAAAGAAATGAATTATTAAAAGATACTATTAATAAAGTTATATATAAAAAAACTGTTAAAGGTAAAGGACACGAAAAGGAATTTTCATTAAAAATTGATATAAAAATATAGAAAAAATAACTGACATCGTGGTGGTACAGAAGAACTTGCTCATGTGGAAATGATTTCAACTATGATTTATCAATTAATGAAAGATGCAACTCTTGAAGAAATTAAAGCAGCAGGACTTGATAGTCATTATGCTGAACATAAAAAAGCTCTCTATCCAACCGATGCTAATGGTGTTCCTTTTACAGTAGCTTATTTTGCAACAACAGGTGATGCGAAAGCTGATTTAATGGAAGATATGGCTGCTGAACAAAAAGCCAGAGCTGTTTATGAAAACTTAATTGATTTAACAAATGACCCAGATGTAATTGGTCCCCTTTTATGGCTTCGTCAAAGAGAAGTAGTACATTATAATCGGTTTAAAGAATTATTTGATATGTATGTTGAAGAAGGTCTTTAGTTAAAAAAAGTGTCAGAGAAATCTAACACTTTTTCTTATTCTTCAAATAAACTTAAGGAAACTTTTTCAGTTTCTTTATTTATATCGATAACATAAACATCAACAATATCTCCAACATTTAAAACGTCACTTGGATGTTTAATATAATTTTTGGAAATTTTGGAAATATGAATAAGTCCATCATTATGAAGACCTATATCTACAAAAGCTCCAAAATCAACAACATTTCGAACAGTTCCTTGTAATTTATCATGAAGTTTTAAATTATCAATAGTTAAAATATCACTTCTTAAAATTGGTTGTTCTAAATTATCTCTAGGGTCACGACTTGGTTTTTCTAAAGATTTAATAATATCATCAAAAGTATATTTATCAATTCCTAAAGAACTATCATATTTATCTTTTATTTGGGCTAATTTTTCACTAAGCGCCTTGCTTCCTAGTTCGCTTAAATTTGAATTAACTAATTCTAATATTTTTAATGCATCTTGATAATTATCAGGATGAATATCGGTTTTATCAAGTGGATTAGTTCCATCTAATATTCTTAAAAAACCAATTGATTGTTCATAAACTTTGGAACTCATTCCTTTAATTTTTTTTAATTCCTCGCGACTTTTTATCTTTCCAACTGTATCTTTATAAGTAAGAATATTATCAATTACGTTTTTCTTTAACCCGGAAACATATGATAAAATTGCACTTGATGCATTATTAATATTAACTCCTACTTGATTAACTATCTTAGAAACCGTAAAATCAAGGGATGAAGTTAAATTTTTTTCCGGAACATCATGTTGATAAAGACCTACTCCAATACTTTTTGGGTCAATTTTAACAAGTTCTGATAAACTATCTTGAAGCCGTCTAGCTAAACTTATGGCACTTCGTTTTTCAACTGTTAAATTAGGAAATTCTAAAGCCCCAAGCTTACTTGCTGAATAAACACTAGCTCCAGCTTCATTTACAATAATATAGGAAACTTTTCGAGTAATTTTTTTTAATAAATTAGCAATAAAAAGTTCGTTTTCTCGACTTGCCGTTCCATTTCCAATTGCAATAATATCAACTTGATGTTTTTCAATTAAATCACTAATTATTTTTTCACTTTCTAATATTTTATTATGAGGGGGTGCTGGGTAGATAACTGTAATATCTAAAACTACCCCACTTGGATTTACAACTGCAACTTTAGTTCCCGTCCGATACCCTGGGTCAAGAGCCAAAACAACTTTATTTTTAATTGGCGGAGTTAAAAGTAACCTTTCTAAATTATGACTGAAATTATTAATAGCACTTTCTTGAGCAATCTCAGTAATACTTGCCATTATTTCTCGTTCTACACTAGGAAGAATCAATCTCGTCATACTATCTAAAATTGCTGCTTGAACTATTTTATAACTAGGTGAACTTTCATTTTTTAAAAGTTTTTTTTCTAAATATTTACTAATTTCTTCTTTATTATAATCAAAAGATAAAGTAACTACTTTTTCTTTAAGAGCTCGATTAATTGCTAAAACTCGGTGAGGTTTAATACTAGAAATTTTTTCTTCATAATCATAATACATTTCATAAACTTTATTTAAGTCTTTATTAGTCTTTTTTACTTTTGTTTTTAAACTACCATTTTTATAAATATAATTTCTTATATAACGACGAAATTTAGCATTATCACTTATCGTTTCTGCTATAATATAACTAGCTCCAAGAATAGCCTCATCTAAAGTTTTAACATTTTCATTTAAATAGCTTCTAGCCTCTTTTTCTAAATCATAATTTTTAAAAGTCATTATCAAATCTGCTAAACCTTGTAAATTATTAGCTATCGCTTCACTTGCTTTAGTTTTTTTCTTTTCTTTATATGGTAAATATAAATCTTCAACATCAACTAACTTAGAACAATCAAGAATTTCTTTTTTTAATTCTTCAGTTAATAAACCTTTTTCTTCAATTAATCTAATAACATCTAATTTTCGATTATATAAATTTTCTTGATATTTATAAGTCGTTTCAATTTTTCTAATTATATCTTCGTTAAGACCTCCCGTTGCTTCTTTTCGATATCTAGCAATAAATGGAATTGTATTGCCATCACTTAAAAGTTTAACAACCGCTTCAATTTGTTTTTTATCAATACCTAATTCATTTTTTAAAATCTCAATTATATCTTTATTCATTATCTCTCCTATCTCTTTATTAAAGAGCTTGGTTAGTTTCTTTAACAAAAGAATTTAAAAGTTTGCTTTCTTCTAATTTTTTAATTAAATTTAAAATAATAGTTTGTTTTTCAGTATCACTTAAATCATTAATAGAAATATTATTCGTAAAATCAATTTCTTCATTTAAAGTTTCACCATATAGTATCTCCGATTCTAAAGTAAAATCATATTCTTCTTTTGAAACTTTTAAATTGGTAAGAAATTTTGTATTATATTTATTTTTAGCAAGTTTTAATATATCGCCATCTAAATCAATTTTTATATCATTTTCGAAATCGGAAATTGTTAAGGCAAGTCGTAATTTACTATCACTAACTTCTTTAAGAGTTATTTTAAAATTAATATCTTTAGTTTTTTCTATCAATTCTAAACCGGAATCTATTTTATTAATTTCAAGGGTTTCAACTACTTCATTTTTTTCATATTTTTTATAGACTAATTTATCATTTAAAAATTCTAAAGTTGCATTTAAAGTTGCACTTGCTATATTATACTTATTGTTTTTAACTTGGTTTATTTTTATCTTTTTATCATTTGAAGTAATTTCTATCTTAGTAATTTTTTTCGTAAACCGATTAACTATCATTTCAACTTTGCCCTCTCTTAACGTAATTGGAAATGATATATCAGTTTCTTCTAATTTCATATCTTTAGTTATTAATTCTTTATATTTTTCTTTAATTTTTGGAATATTTTCAGTTGTTAATTCATAAGTATATTTAATTTCTTGAAAATTTAAATTTTTACTATTACTAGAGCATTCTTTAAAAGCTTCAAAGGAATAATTAATTAAACTTTGGGATAGTTTTTGTAAATCTTTTGTCTTAATTAAATAATCTTTATTTTCTTTTAAAGTTTCTTTATTTAAGGAATCTAACTTTAAATATTTATCATATAAACTTGGTATCATTAAATAAATATCATCATCTAAATAAATAGTTCCATCTAAAAGACTTTTATCTTGTTCTAATAAATTTAAATATAAAGACATTTGTAAAGAATTATTAAAACTCATTTCATAATTAATTTTATAATCACTTAAATTTTCTTTACTATTTAAAACGATATTTCCAGTTTGTTTACCATAAGTTTTATCGATATCGTCAAACATTTCTATATCATAGATATTTTCTAATAAATCACTTGAAAAATCAGTTAATTTTATACTTAAAGTATCTAAAAATTTAGATGACGATGTAACATTCACAAAAAAGTTATAAAAGATTATCCCACTTAAACTTAAAATGCTGAAAATTATTATTAAAATAATTGCTATTATTTTCTTTTTACTAGTTTTTATAACAAATTCTTGGTCCATTTCTTCCATTTTATCACTACCTTACCTAAGTATGATAACATCATTTTTTTATTTCAGCAAGTTTTAACTGTCAAGCAATTTTTAGGAAATAAAAAGATAGTGTAAAATAATTCTGGTTGAAAAAGAATCAAGAAAAAGCAATAGAAGATAAAATTGATCTGGTAAAAGAAT
>CANQMV010000074.1 GCA_947625085.1 uncultured Bacilli bacterium | reverse complement strand
CATATATTAAGCCGAAAGAAAAGCCTAATTTCAATAAAAATTAAACTTTTTTAATTTTATAAACTGTCAAACTCGGGAATATTATATCTTTTTTCCTATCTAAAGTCAATCTTTATTATGAAAATATTAATCTTTTTTTGAAATGATACCAGTTATTAATTAGTTAAAATGATACCAATAATAAATAATATATGTAAGAGGTATTTTAAAATATACCTAATAAAAAATAGATATGAAAACTTGTTTAAAATAATCATAATGGTTTAAACAAATAGTCTTATTTGCAAATTGGTTTTTAAGAGGAAATAGATTAAAAGCAAGGATGAAACGAAATTTAATTCATCTTAACCCTTGCTTTTGTTTTTTAATTATAATATTAATTATTTAGCATTAACTCTTTTTTTATTATATATAGTTAAACCAATAATTCCACCTAATGATAAACTTGTAACTATAATATATAAAATCGTATTAATTGTTCCAGTTTGAGCATTATTTGAACTTTCAACTTGATTAGTATCAGGTTTTACTGAAGGTGCTGTTTTATTAGTTGCAGCTAATATATATTGACTAAAATGATTAGTTGCAAAAGTAGCATAATTATCTTTTACTGTTACAGTATACTCTTCTAAACTACCATCTTCTTTTATATAATAAGCAATTAAATTTTCAGTTTTTAATTCTTCTGGAACTGGTATACTTACCTCAAAACTTCCATTAGTAATTGTTTTAATATTTTCCTCTAATGTATCTGAATATAAGTTAATATCATAAGCAACAAATTTTGAAGTTGCTATTTTTTCTTCGATTTTACGATAACTATCAGTATTTTGTTCAATTTTTTCTACTTTTATATAAGTATCTCTTGGAACAAAACTATCTTTAACTTTAACAGATACTTGAGTTTCATAATCTTCGGTTTTAATATCTACATCTTGCATTTTTGATGAATCTCTTACAATTAAGAAATGAGAATTTGTATAATCACCAATTGTTAAAGTGTAATAATGGCCTCCAATTTGGTCATTAGTGTATTTTTGGTCATTAGCACAACCTATAGAACTACAACCATTAGAAAGGGTTCCACCATAACCAATTGTAACTTCACCTTTTCCAAAATATTTATCTAATCTATCTTGAGCTGCTTTCATATAAGCTTCTTTTGTATTTTCAGTTTCATCTGGAATATACATAGTAAAATATGAATAGATATTTAATGTTCTATCTGTTCCCTCTTTCAAAACATCATAGATAACTCCATCATATAATATAGCAACTGAACTATTATACATGCTATATACTAGATTACTATCTCCTGTTTTTACTTGAGAAAGAACTGTAACATTAGCATATTTAGTTATATTATTAAACTTTGTAATATAATTAATTCTTCTTTGATTATAACTATCACTTGAATTTAGAGTATCACTACTAATAGGATGTTTTTCTTGCATATACATAAAATTTACATAATCTAAATCTTCAAGTACATAAATATTGTTTTCATAAGCCCCTTGCATTGAGTTTTTTAGAATGTCATTAACAGCTTCACTAACAACCTTTTTAGCATTAGCATTTTCTAGAGCCCAGTTAACCTTAACTTGACGTACATCACGTGTTAAATCCTGTTGTTCATTTAGACTTGGTCTATATAAAGATAAATCACATACACTTAAATCTTCATTACAATTAGTTAAATAACTATACTCTTCATAATAATATATATTAAAATACATACTTGAAAGTTCTTCAATTGTTAATTTATCACTAACAATACTTTTAACCGCATTTATAGATACTTCCCCCTTAGGTGCTAATAATTCAGCAAGTTCATCATATGAAGTAACTTTAGCTTTAGCACTTATATTTGGTAATAAAACTAAACCAAATAATAAAAGGGCTATAATTATAATTTTTTTATTTTTCATTATATTTCCTTTCTAAACAACCAAATCCCTCTTAAATTAATCTTTTAGCATGAATAACCGTTCTTTCAGAAGTTCCAGATGAACCATGACAAGTAGATAAAGTTAAAATATTATCAGTTGTTTGAACTTGAATATTAAAGTTTTTATAACTTCTATTAATTATTGTATTAATGAATTTTTGAAATTCATTATCATCTTTAAAATCAGTTGTAATATAATATTCTTCTTTTTGAATTGTATAATAACTAAAGATTCGATATGTAAATATGTTTTTATTAGTATCTATAATTTGAATATAATTATTATTAGTATCTGCAAAGAAATCTTTAGAAAATATATCATTTAAAGAGCCAAACATTGTTCCATCACTTGTATTATGTCCAAAGATAACAACATTTCTATCATTTAAATTTTTATTTCGATAATCTAAAAATATAGAACCTAACTGATTATATTTCTTATCAAAAGAACGATTTAAATAATAATCATTATCATTTGCTTGTACAATTGGATAATTAATTTTATCTTGATTATATCTTATCCAACCTACTGCTTTATCGTTATACTTTAATAGTTTTTCAAAATCAATTGTAAACTCTGGTAGAACTTCTTCTTCCTCATTTTCCTCACTATCTTTATTAGTTGGAATAATAAATTCATCTACTAATTTATTATTTAACTTTTTATTTTTAAAACTATCAATATAATATAATACTAAAGTAGTACTTGATACTAAAAAGATAATAATTAAGATAAGTAAAATAATATTTCTAACTTTTAATTTTCTTTTCTTTTTAATTCTAGTAGTCATTTTATTATTAAAATTCTTTTTTTGCTTAGAATAATACCTAAGCTCTAACAACCATCCTAGGAATTAATAAAATCCTATTATAAATGTTAAATTTTTTTATTTCATCTCCTCTCATAAGATATCTCATTTATTTTAAAACGACAACTCTCTTGAAATATCCTATCTACTATAGATGATAACATTTTTTAGGGAAAAGAACAATATTTTTGATTATTGTTTTTGATAAATTCATGAGTATTTTTAGTAATTTATTTAAAAACTTTTCGGATTAAAATCAATATCAATACTTATTTTAGAATTAGTTTTATAATGATTTAGTAATTCTTCTAAAACATCATATAAATTTTTTGGTTGTTTATACTTAATAATAATATTAAAACGATATACTAAATTAACTCGAAAGGGATTAGCAAGACTTGGTCCTAAAATTTGCATAGCTAATTTAGTTTCTAAAAATTCTTTAATTTTTTTAGAAGTAATTGCTAAGTTATTGTAATCATTTCCTTTTATTCTAATTAAAACTAAATAATAATATGGTGGGTAGTCTAATAATTTTCGATTTTGCATTTCTTGGTTAAAAAAAGCTAAATAATCATTTTTCATAGCATATAAAATAGCATAATGGTCAGGATTAAAAGTTTGAATTATTACTCTTCCCTCTTTATCACCTCGACCACTTCGACCACTTACTTGATTTAAAAGTGAAAAGGTTGTTTCACTACTTCTGAAATCAGGTATATTTAAACTACTATCAGCATTTATTACCCCAACTAAGGTTACATTACTAAAATCAAGCCCTTTAGCAATCATTTGCGTTCCAATTAAAATATCATACTTTTGCTCTTTAAAATCATTAATAATTCTTTCATGACTTCCTTTTCGAGAAGTAGTATCAAAATCCATTCTAATAGCTTTATAATTTGGAAATAAAATTTTAATTTCTTCTTCTAATTGTTCTGTTCCAAGTCCAGATACACTAATTTCCTGACTTTGACAATTTGGACAAATTTCTTTCTTTGCTTCAGCATACCCACAGTAATGACACCTTAACATTCCACTTGATTTATGATAAGTTAAAGTTATTTCACAATTGGGACATAAAAAAGTTTTCCCACAAGAAGAACAACTAACTGAAGAAGCATACCCTCTTTTATTTAAAAATAAAATTACTTGCTCATCTTTTTCTAAAACTTCTTGCATAGTTAAAAATAATTGTTCGGAAAAGAATTTACCTTTCTTTTTACTTTTAAACATATCAACTATCATTGTTTTTGGTAATGGTCGATTATTAACTCGTTGATTTAAAACTAATAATTTATAAACTTTCTTTAAAGCTCTTGCATAACTTTCTAATGTTGGAGTTGCTGAGCCTAAAATAACCGGTGCATTATGATATTTACCACGCCACTTAGCAATATCAATAGCATCATATCTTGGATTATTATCTTGTTTATAAGAAGTTGAATGTTCTTCATCAACAATAATTATGCCAATATTTTCAAGGGGGGTAAATATCGCACTTCTTGCTCCAATTACAATTTTAATATTTTCTTTCTTGATTTTTCGATATTCATCATACTTTTCAGAATCCGAAAGTCCAGAATGAAAAATCGCGATAATACTTCCAAACCTTTCTTTAAACCTTTGAACAGTTTGAGGAGTTAAACTAATTTCTGGAATTAAAACAATCGCCGTTTTCGAATTAGCAATTACTTTTTCAATTAATTCCATATAAATTTCTGTTTTGCCACTCCCAGTTACTCCATGTAATAAATAAGTATCATGTTTTCTTAAATCTACTTTATTAACAACTTCTTCTTGTAATTTAGTTAAAGGATATTTAGCTTTTTTTTCTACATTATCATTTAATCTATAAGTTTCAACTTTATCTTTAATTAAAATTCCTTTTTTAATTAATGTATCAACACTAGCATTAATCTTTTTTAAATAAGTATAAGTAACATTTTTACTAGTTCTTAAAATATTAATAATAGTTTCTTGTTTAGAATTTAATTTATAATCTTTAAGTTTATCTTCATTTAATAAAATATAAGTTTCATATTTTATATTTATTTTTTTTCCTTTTTTAGCTTTATAACCATTAGGAAGCATTACTTGATAGGCTGAAATTAAAGTTGCTAAAGTAGTCTTACTGATATATTTTCCAAGCTCTAATAATTCATTAGTTAAAATGATATCTTCATCTATTACTTCAATTATTTCTTTTAATTCAAATTGAGAAGTTGTCTCTTTGGAAATTTCTAAAACAAAGCCTTCTATTTTCAAAGTTGCAAAAGGAACTAAAACTCGCATACCAACTTTTATTTTTGCTTCTAAGTGCTTTGGTATTAAATAACTAAACATCTTATCTACATTTCGATTAGAAAGTTCAACTAGTACTGATGCAATCAAGATATCACCTCTTAAATTGATTTTATCAAATACCTAAAAAAGTTACAATCAAAAAAGATATAAATTTTTTTAATATGTTCATATCATTAACTTTTTCCTATTTTAATCATATTATAATAATTTAAATATTACAGAAAAAATTTTGAAAGTAAAATTGTTCACTTGCCCTATAGTATTCTAAGTAAAAATACCCAAAAATTGCATTTATTTACAATTTTACATGAAAGTTATATAATTATCTTGTGATGTTATGAAAAAATTTAATATGATTGATGAAGAGTTTGTATGTGAACATTGTGGTGCTTTTGTTAAAAAGTTAAACTATACCGCTAGAGACCATTGTCCAAATTGCTTATATTCCAAGCATGTTGATATAAATCCTGGTGATAGAATGAATAAATGCTTAGGATTATTAAAGCCTATTGGTATTGAAAAATATCGAGATTCATACAAAATTATTTATAAGTGTGAAAAATGTCATATGATACATAAAAATAAAATTGCTAGTGATGATAATTTAGAAGAAGTTATTAAATTATCGAATAATTTTTAGTCATATGTAATAGCAAATTTTGCCTTCTAACGTAAACTATTAATAGATAAAAGGAGGTAATATTATGTATTATTACGGTGGTTATCCAAACTATGGATACGGTAATTCTTGTTGCTCTAATACAGGTAACATAGGCTACATTTATCCAAACTATGGATACAACAATAACTCTAATTATGCTATTATCATTGTATTATTCATTTTACTAGTTATAATTATTGGTACTAGATGGGGAAGATAAAATCTTCCTTTTTATTGTAGATAATATGAAAAAATGTCATAAAATAATAACACTATAAATTAAGAAAAGTGTCATAAGAATATAGAATAAGT
>CANQMV010000073.1 GCA_947625085.1 uncultured Bacilli bacterium | reverse complement strand
CAAAATTGGCCGAAAAATCGGGAAAAAATAAAATTTTAATCAAAAAAAATTTAAAAACTTCTCGCCCCCTGAAGGAGACAAAAGAATTCACTTTTTATCTGCAAACCTTTGATATATAAAACTTTTTTAAAAACAAAAAAAGATGTTATTTTAAAATAATGATAATTTTGCTACAAAAATAATATCAAAAAAGTGTAAAAATTAAAATACATAGAAAGCTGGTAATAATGCCAACTTTTTATTATAAGACAATAATAAACAATATTTTAGAAAAATTTTTAATTGTTAAAATTTAAAAAAAATGATACACTTAATTTAAGTAAATATATGGAGGTTAAAATGGATTTAAAAAAGTTAGAAGAAGTTTTGCAAAATGTTGATTTAAATGGATTTAATTGTGAATTAGAAAATACTGTATCGTTTATGTCTTTAACTAAAAGATTCTCTGGTAATAAAATGAATATTCCTTATATGAGTTATATAAGCTTTATTGAAAAATTTTATCTACAATTATGTAATCATTATAGTCAGATTGAAGTAAAACCAATGGAAGTAAGTGAAGGTAGTGTTGTTATTCCCGATGGAAAGCTTTATCATCGTTCAAGAATTGATATGGAAAAATTAGGACAAATTTCAGTAGGAGGTATTTTAGCCAGTGAGTGGTTTGGGGTTTTTGAAGCTGAAGAAGAAGGTCGTTTTTGCAGTTTTGCTCAAGAATATTTATCTCCTGAAACGGTAAAAAAAATAAGATGTATTGGATATACAGACTATTTTAATATTATATCAGCTCGACCTGAAATTGCTATGTTCTTTTTAGATGAAACTCATCCAATAACGCAACAACTTATGCGTTTAGATTATTTTCATTATGAATATATAAAAAGAACTAATCCTTCTAAATTACCAAAAATTTATGCTCAAGAAGAGATAGATATGTTTGATAAATTGATTGAGCCAATATCACCTGGTGGCGTTACTATGATTGGAGAACCAAGAGAAGGTCATAATTATTGGCATGCCTTCGTCGGTGGTATACCTCCTCAAATTATCAATGGTATTTGTATAAGTAGTAAAAATTTAAATTTTATAGACAATCTTTCTTTAATAAGTGAAATGTTTCCTAGTGCTATTATTTTTGATGAAAATAAGCAGGTATTAGTATATCCCAAAAATTATGAAGATAATATTGATATGAAATCAAGATAAAATATAAACAAAAAATAAAATACAAGCAATAGATAAAACATTATAAATCAACTGATAAAATCTCATACTAAAGAAAATATCCCTCTGGAAAGAGTTAAAAGACTTAATTTTTTTTGGACCGATAAATTTAATAATTATATTTTATCTTAACTTTTATAAGTTTTTCTTTTAAAAAAAATTAGCTCGTTTTGAGCTAATTTTTTTATCTAATCAATTTATAAAAAATCATCAATTGTTAAAAGTTTATCATCTATTTCTTTTAAAGAAATGCTTGGTTTTGAAACCTCATTCTTAATCATTGATATTTCTTTAGTTTTAGGTTCTAACTCAACTTGAAGTGAAACATCAATTAAATTATTTTTAGTAATAACTGAACCAGTTGAATATCTATCCATAATTGGTAACTCAGTAATTTTTATAGTTTCAATATCATCGCTTCTTAATAAAAGATGCATATTATTATTTTCCGTAAAGGTTTTTAAAACTTGATATGGATTACTCTTAACTTCTTTTAAAATCATTAATCCTCGTCTTGCTCGAGTTGATTTTTCAAATTCACTTATTTTCATTCTTTTACCAGTTTTCTTATTAGTTATTAATGTAATATAATCAACATCTGCAAAATTATTAACGGAAACTACATTATCATTTTTTAAATTTATTGATTTAACACCACTTGTTCGAAGTCCAACTATTGGAATTTCCGTAATATCATACCAAAGACCATAACCGGAATTAGTAGCAACAAAAATATTATTATATTTAGAAATAAAAGCACTTATTAATTTATCATTACCTTTTAGTTTCATACAATTAACCGGTTTATTAAACCGAAGTAATTTAAACTCTGATAATTTAGTTCGTTTAATCATTCCATTATAAGTTGCTAATGTAATATCCAAATCAGCTGAAAAATTCGAAACTCTTATACTAGCAATTATTTCTTCACTATCAGCAAGAGCCACTAAATTACTAACATGTTTTCCTAAGTCTTTCCATTTAGTATCTACAATTGTATAAACAGGAATAAATAAGAAATTTCCAAAATTAGTAAACAATAAAATAGTATCAAGGGTATTTGCTTCATATAAACCAAGGACATAATCATTATCTTTTAAAACCGGAAGAGTATCACTTGCGGAATATGACCTTTGACTACATCTTTTTATATAGCCATCTTTAGTTACTAAAACTATTACATCTTCTTTTGGAATCATAGCTGTAGAATCAATAGTAATATCTAAAACCTCATCAACAATCTGAGTTTTTCTTGGAACTCCATATTCTTTTTTAATGTTTCTAAGTTCTTGTTTCATTACTTCTTTTAATTTTTCCTTATCTGCTAAAATTAATTCTAAACCTGAAATTATCTTTTTTAAATTATTATATTCAGCAATAAAATCATTGATATCGGAATTGGTTAACCGATAAAGTTGAAGTGTAACTATATAATCGGCTTGAATTTCTGTAAAATCATATTCTTTTTGTAAATTTAAGATCGCATCACTTTTATTTTTACTTGCTCGAATTGTTTTAATAACTGAATCTAAAATTGAAATAGCTTTAATCATACCTTCAACTACATGCATTCTTTTTTTAGCAGTTTGTAAATCAAAGTTAGTTCTTCTTGTAATAACTTCAGAAAAATGTTTAATATACGCATCAAGAATTCCAATTACTCCTAAAGTCATTGGACACCTATCAACAATTGCTACCATATTATAATTATAATTAATTTGTAAATCACTATTTTTATAAAAATAATTTAAAATAGCATCTTTATTAGCATCTTTTTTTAATTCAATAACAATTCTAACGGGGTCATGGCGGTCTGATTCATCGCGAATTTCTTGAACTCCTTCTATTTTTTTATCTAAAACCAGTTCGCTCATTCGCTTGACAAGCATAGCTTTATTAACATCGTAAGGAATTTCTCTAACTATTAGTTGTTCTTTACCTTTTTCTTTCAAAAAATCGACTTTACTTCTTAAAACAACCTTACCACGACCAGTTCTTAACGATTCTAAAATTCCCTCTTTGCCTTCAGCAATTCCACCAGTTGGAAAATCAGGTCCCTTAATAATGTCAAAAATTGTTTCTTCTCGGCAATTTGGACTATCAATTCGTTTGATAGTTGCATCAATTACTTCGATTAGGTTATGAGGAGGAATATTAGTTGCATAACCAGCAGAAATTCCGGTTGAACCATTTACAAGTAAATTAGGAAATTTAGCTGGTAAAACTGTTGGTTCCATCATCGTATCATCAAAATTTGGAGACCAAGTAACCGTATCTTTTTCAATATCTTTTAATAATTCATTACTAATTTTGGAAAGGCGGGCTTCAGTGTAACGCATAGCAGCCGCACTATCGCCATCCATACTACCATTATTTCCTTGCATTTCAATATATGGAGTATTTTGCTTCCACCACTGGCTCATTCGAACCATTGCATCATATATTGAAGAATCTCCATGAGGATGAAAATTACCCATAATACTTCCAACGGTTTTAGCACTTTTTCTAGTTGGTTTATCATAAGTATTTCGGTCATTATACATTCCATATAAAATTCTTCTTTGAACTGGCTTTAACCCATCTCTAACATCAGGAATTGCTCGATCTTGAATTATGGCCTTCGCATATCTTGAAAATCTATCCTCCATGATATCTTCAAGTGTTTTATCATATATTTTCTTGATTAGTTCATTGTCCATAATAATTAACCTCCTATCACGTAATTATCTTCAAGGGAAAATTCAATATTTTCTTCAATCCATTCTTTACGAGGTTCAACTTTATCTCCCATCAAAACACTTACTCTTTTTTCAGCGAGAAGAGCATCAGTAATTGTTACTTTAATTAAACTTCTAGTATCAGGATTCATGGTAGTTTCCCAAAGTTGATTAGCATTCATTTCTCCTAATCCTTTATAACGTTGAATATTTGAGGCTTTGGTTTTTTGGGCGGAAATAATTTGGTCTTTTTCAACATCATCCCAAGCATAAAAAGTCTTCTTATTAAAATCAATTTTATATAAAGGTGGCAATGCAATAAAGAGTTTTCCATCTTCAATTAAGCCTTTCATATAACGATAAAAGAAAGTTAAAAGAAGAATTTGAATATGAGCTCCATCATCATCAGCATCGGTCATGATAATAATCTTATCATAATTAGAATCATTAGCTTCAAAATCAGCCCCTACTCCAGCTCCAATTGTATGAATAATTGTACTAATTTCCTCGTTTTTAAATAATTCTTCCATTCTTGTTTTTTCGGTATTTAAAACTTTACCTCGAAGAGGCAAAATTGCTTGAAAAGTACGGTCGCGACCACTTTTAGCTGACCCGCCAGCGGAATCTCCTTCAACTAAATAAAGTTCATTTTTCTTTGGATTTTTCGTTCCAGCTGGTGCTAGTTTTCCACTTAAAAGTTTTTCTTTTTTATCTTTAGATTTGCCATTTCTAGCTTCATCCCGAGCTTTTCTAGCAGCTTCTCTTGCCGCTTTACTTTTAACCATTTTTTCTAAAATATTAGTAGCAATCGTTTTATTTTCTTCCAAAAAGAATTGTAATTTTTCAGAAACAAGGGATTCAACGGCAACTCGAGCGGCCGGAGTTCCTAGTTTGCCTTTAGTTTGACCTTCAAATTGCAAAATTGCTTCTGGTATCTGTAAACTAATAATTGCTGTAAGCCCTTCTCTAGTATCACTTCCCTCAAGATTTTTATCTTTAGTTTTTAAAAAGCCATTTTCTTTAGCATAATCATTAAAAACTTTAGTTAAAGCGGTTTTAAAACCAACTTCATGCGTTCCCCCATCGCCTGTTTTTACATTATTAACAAATGACTCAATTGTTTCATTATAAGTATCTGTATATTGAAAAGCAACTTGAATATGCATTTTATCTTTATCCCCCTCAAAAGAAACTACATTATGTAAAACGTTTTTTTCTTCATTTAAGAACGAAACAAATTGCTTAATTCCCTCTTGATAACAAAAATGAGCTTCTCTATTATCTTCTAAATCATAAACATCAATTGTTAAGCCTTTTAATAAAAAAGCCGATTCTTGCATTCTTTCACAAATAGTTGTAAAGGAAAAATTGGTTGTTGAGAAAATACTTGCATCAGGCATAAATCTAACTTTGGTTCCATTTTTAGTACTACTTCCAATCTTTTTTAAAGGAACATCTAATTTACCACCATCTTTAAATCTTATAAAATATTCGCCTTTATCTTTACGAATAGTTACTTCTAAAAAACTTGACAATGCATTAACAACCGAAGCTCCAACTCCATGAAGACCACCTGATACTTTATAACCGGATTGTTCAAATTTTCCTCCAGCATGAAGTACCGTATAAATAACTTCAGGAGTAGATTTACCACTTGCATGCATTCCAACGGGAATTCCTCGACCAAAATCCTCAATTTCAATACTTTTATCTTTATGAATCGTTATAATAATTCGATTTCCATAACCATTTATTACTTCATCAATTGAGTTATCAACAATCTCCCAAACTAAATGATGCAATCCTCTCTTATCAGTAGACCCAATATACATACCAGGTCTTTTTCGAACTGCTTCTAACCCTTCTAATATTTTAATTGAACTTTCATCGTATGCCATAATATCAACTCCTATTTTAGAACAATAAAAACAATACTAAACAGTATTATTCTTATATCATTACTACATTTTTTCATAAATATTATAACCAATTTTTAAAAAGAAAACAAGATTAAAATTATTTTTTTCAGGATAAACGCATGAGAAATTATGTGTTTTTTGTGTTATCATTAATATGAAAGAAAAAAGGTGGTAAAATAATGG
>CANQMV010000072.1 GCA_947625085.1 uncultured Bacilli bacterium | reverse complement strand
GTTTAAATAGTTTAGTAAATCAAACTTTACAAGAAATTGAAATTATTATTGTAAATGATGGAAGTCCTGATAAAAGTGAAGAAATTATTTTAAAATATCTTACTAAATATAAAGATAAGATTAAATATTATAAAAAAGAAAATGGGGGTCTTTCTAGTGCTAGAAATTATGGCTTAAAATATGCTCAAGGAGAATACGTTGGCTTTGTTGATAGTGATGATTATGTTGATTTAACTATGTATGAAGATTTAGTTAAAATTGCTAGTTCTAAAAAAGCTTCAATCGTTGTTTGTGCAACGGAAGAAGTTTATGAAACTAAAAAGAAAATTATTAATCCCACTTACAATTTAACAAATGATTATAAAGATTTTCTTCTTGGTGCCCCAATGGCTTGTAATAAACTTTTTAAAAGAGAATTATTTGAAGGAGACTTCTTATTTAATACCAATATCTATTATGAAGATTTAGAATTAATTCCTTCTTTAATTCTTAAAACCAAAAATATTATTTTTATTAATAAACCTTATTATAAATATATTCAAAGAAGTGGCTCAATTATGAACCAACAAAAATTTAATTTAAAAATCCTTGATATTATAACCGTTTTAAATAATATTGAAGCAAGATTTAAAAAATATAAAAAATATGAATTTTACAAAGAAGAAATTGAATATTTATATATTGAACATATTCTTTATAGTGCCCCTTTACAAATAGCTAAATATAAAGAAAGTCAAAAGTATTTTGAAACTTTTCAAAGTTTAATTAAAGAAAAATTTCCTAATTGGCAAAAAAATAAATATTTACAAAGAAAAAGTTTAGCTTTTAAAGTAATAACTTATTTAAGTTATCATAAAAAAAGAGTTTTAATTAGCATGTTAAATAAATTAAGATAGGAGTTTTTATGAAAGTAAGTATCATTGTTCCAGTTTATAATGTTTATCCTTATCTAGATAAGTGTTTAAATAGTTTAGTAAATCAAACTTTACAAGAAATTGAAATTATTATTGTAAATGATGGAAGTCTTGATAAGAGTGAAGAAATTATTTTGAAATATCTTACTAAATATAAAAATAAGATTAAATATTATAAAAAAGAAAATGGGGGTCTTTCTAGTGCTAGAAATTATGGTTTAAAATATGCGACTGCCCCTTTTGTTGCTTTTCTTGATAGTGATGACTATGTTTTGGAAAATACTTATGAACTTTTATATAATAAAGCAATAACTGATGACTTTGATATTACTATTTGTAATCTAAATTATGTTTATCCAAATAAAATAACTCCTATTAATGCTGGTCTTAATAAAGATTTAGTTACTAAAGAAGAAATAAAAAAGAATCTCTTCTTTACCTATCCTGCTGTTTGGAATAAACTTTATAAAAAAGATTTAATAAAAAAGATTTATTTTAAAGAAAATATTTGGTATGAAGATGTTGAATTTAATTTTCGAATTTATCCTTTAGTTAAAAAAGTTGGCTATTTAGATAATAATTTAATTCAATATGTTCAACGCGAAAATAGTATTATGAAAAAAGTTGATAAACGTCTATTTAACTATATTGAGAATTTTAATGGTTTAGTTTTTTATTATCAAAAAAATAATTACTATAAAAAATATTATTTTGAACTTGAATATAGTTATGTTAGATATTTATATGCAACTTTTATTAAACAATTAAGTTATACTAATGATGAAGAGTTATTTAAAGAAGGTTTAAAAGAAGCAACTTATAATGTTTTAAAAACTTTTCCTAATTATAAAAAAAATCCTTATTTAAAAAAAATTACTTTTAAAAATTTTTATTTAAAGCATTTTAGTCCAGCTTTTGCTTATTTACTTCATTTTAAAAATAAAAGAAGGTGATTTTGTGCGAACTAAAAAAATTATTATTAATTTATTAACTGATGTAATTCCTCTTTTAATTATTTCGTTTTTAGGAATTTTTAAACTTAAATTATTTATTCAAATATTAGGTGATGAGACTCTTGGACTTTATCAGTTATTTACGCAAATTATGATTTATGTTGCTTTAGTTGATGGCGGAATTAGTAGTGCTTTATTATATGCTCTTTATAAACCAAATACGAAAGGTAACAATGAAGAATTAAGTAATATTTTAACCGCTGGCAAAAGATGTTTTAGTGCAATCGGGGCTATTATTTTCTTTATTGCTTTTTTAGTTTCTTTTTTTATTCCATACTTTATTAAAGATAATTCGTTTTTAAATTCTTATGTATCTTTAGCCTTTTTATTATTTTCATTAAGTAATGTCGTTGCCTATTTTTTTGTCCCATACCAAGTTCTTTTAGAAGTTAAAGAAAAAAAATATTTAACTAATCTTTGTTTACAAATTGGACAAATTGTTCAAAGTGCTTTAGAAATTACTTTTTTACTTTTAGGTTTTTCTTTCTTAAATATTTTAATAATGCATAGTGTTGTCAAATTAATTGCTAATTTTATAATTTATCTTTTATGTATAAAAATTTATCCTGAAGTTAATTTTAAATCTAAAAAAAGAAATTATAATTTTACTAAACAATTAAAAGATTTATTAGTTCATAAAGTAAATGGCTTAATTGGTTCTAATATTGATATTTTAATTATTACTTATATCTTTGGGTTAAAATTTGTAGCTATTTATTCAACCTATAATTATATAATTAATATGTTAAAGGAAATGTTAAATAAATTATCCTCATCAATTATTGCAATTCTTGGTAATAAACTTGTTGAAGATGAAAAAGAAAGTTATAAATTATTTCAAGAAATGCGAAGTTTAATGTTTTTTATTGGAACGGTTATTTCAACTTCAATTCTTTTTGCGATTAACCCATTTATTGATATTTGGTACGAAGGAGAAATTAAAACTAGTTTCTTGATTGCGCTTGCTTTTGCTCTCTTTTTATTCATATTTGTGGTTAAAATTTGTACAACCGTTTTTATAAATGCTAAGGGATTATTTAAAGAAACTAAAAAATGTGCCATTGTTGATACTGTTGTTAATTTAACTTTATCGATTATTTTAGCTTTTAAATTTAAAATAGCTGGAGTTGTCTTTGCAACTTTCATTTCGGTTTTTATTGCTGAATATATTTTAAAAACTAGAGTTCTTTATAAAGTCGTCTTTAAAAAGAAAAGTTATTGCTTTCATTTAGAAAATATTAAATTCTTTATTATTTTTATTCTTGATTTATTATTAAGTTCTTTCTTAATTAAGCAATTTAATTTCTTAAATATTGGCTTTTGGTTTTTATTCTTTACCATTTTCACGATTTTAAATGCCCTTTTAGTTTTCTTTATTTATTGGTTAATGAAAGAAACTAAATTTATAAAAAGAATAAAAACCTTTCGGAGGTGTGCATGAAAAAAGTTTTATTTTTACAAATTAAGGGTTATGATGTTGGTGGGGTTTGGTATTTTAATGAAACTTTAGCTAAAGCTTTACAATCTAAAGGATTTGAAGTTTTAATAGTATCTCTTAGAAATAATCCAAAAAAGCAAGATGATTTTAATAAAGAAAAACTTCCTCTTTATACAATAAATGAAACTGATATATGGGAAATTACTAGAAAAAAAGAAGTTTTGAAACCTTTAGTTAGTTTAAATTTTAAAACTTTTATTAAAACATTAAAACTTTATTTTAAAGAGCATAAAAAGTTACAATTAGACTTTTTAAAATTAAAAGATTATATAAGAAATCAAAAACCTGATTATATAATTACTTCGCATTATCAAATATTAGATGGAATTCCAAAAGAATATTATAAACGAACAATCGCGATGCAACATTCATCTTTAAAAGATGTTTTAAATGTTCCTGATAATAAAAATAAGTTAAAGAAATATAGTAAAAAAGTTTTTAAAATGGTTTGGTTATCTAAAGAAACGGCAACGCTTGCAGCTAAAAAAGGTTTTAAAAATAATTATTATATGTATAATCCTGTTCGCTTTGAAACAACTATGAAAGCTGATGTATCTAAAAATAAAAAATTAATTGCTCTTACTAGAATTGAAAATTATCAAAAGCGAATTAATTTAATGTTAAAAATTGCTGATGAAGTATTAAAAAAAGTTCCAGATTGGACTTTTGAAATTTATGGATTTGGAGAATTTGACTCTGAAAGTGCTAAAATTTTAAAATCTAATAAACAAATTAAATTTATGGGAAAAACTAATGAACCGGCTAAAGTTTTAATGAATTCATCTATTAATTTGAATACTTCTTTATTTGAAGGATTTTCATTAACGATTTTAGAAGCTTATATGTGTGGAATTCCAACTATTTCATTTGACTTTGGTGAATCTGTTAATGAAGAAATAATCGATTCAAAAACTGGTTATATTATTAAAGATGATAATATTTTAGAATATAAAGAAAAATTAATTAATTTAATGACTAATAAAGATTTATTAGAGAGTTTTTCTAATAATGCTAAAGATTTTGCTTCAAATTTTACTATTTCCAAAATTACTCAAAAATGGCTTGATTTATTTAGAGAATTAGAAAATACTTTAAAATAATAATTTTAATTAACTTAAAAAGAAGAAAGAAGGTTTTAAATTGGAAAAAATAAATAAATTATTACTAACTATTTTTATATTTTTACAAATTATATTTGATATGTTAAGAACTACTAGTATTATTGATATAGAATTTTTAGGTTTATCAGTTATTGAACTTATCAATATTGTTTTTTCTTTAACTATTTTTGGTATTGCTATTTTAAAATCAAGGAAAAATTTTAAAACTTATCTTATTTATTTTATTATTTTAGGAATTTATTTAGTTCTTCATTATTATAATACTACTCTTTTTAATCCGATGGCCTATAAAAATCAAACTCCTTCATTTTTAATTGAAACCTATCATATTTTAATTACTTATCTAATTCCAATTTTAATTATGATATCAATTATTGAAATGAAAATTAAAAAGGAAGAATTAATTTCTTTAATAAAGTATTTTGCTTTTTCGATGTCTTTTTTAATTGTTATTTTAAATTTATTTAAATTAAGTTATGTTGCTTATGAAAATGGTGGTAGTTTTTTAAAGTATAATTTTTTAGATTGGTTTACTTATAATGGTAATAATTATTATGAGTTAACATCAAAGGGTTGGTTTTATTCAACTAATCAAATATCGGCTATTTTATTAATGTCTTTGCCTATTTTAGTTTATTCTCTATATCAGGATAGAAAAATTCATAATTTTATCTTTTTAGGTATTCAAATTCTTGCTATGTATATGTTAGGAACTAAAGTTGCTTCTCTTGGAATTTTTTTAGTTTTTATCTCTTTCTTTTTAATTTATTTGTTTACAAGTTTAGTTTTAAATCATGATAATAAGAAAATAACCGCGGTAGTTATTGTTGCTATTATTGGGGGTTGTTGTTTTTTAGTAAGTCCTTTGGGAATTAGTCTTAGAGGGGAACAGAAAGTTTATGAAAAGTTAAGTGATAAGGATGAATTTCAAAAACTTTATACGTTAAATTGTAAAGATGAGAAAGTTATTCAGGAAGAAAAGGATTATATTTTAGATATTATTTCTAAATATCAAGAGAATTTAAATATTAGTTCGTATATTTTAAATGCGTATCCTGTTTTAGATGACCTTAGTTATTGGTGTACGTTTTTAAATAATAAGAATTTGCCTGTAAATGATTATCGAGTTATGAAAAGTAATATTTTGCATAGTATTTATGAACGTAATAATAATAAATATGATAAGTTATTAGGTATGGGTTATACTTTAAATTTTATATATACTGAAAAAGATTATTCTTATCAATTTTATATTTATGGAATTTTAGGATTATTACTTTTAGTTGGACCTTTTTATTTAGTAAATATTAAAAGTTTAGTTGAAATTTTTAGAAATTTGAAAACTAAAGGTAATATTTTAAATTTAATTCTTTTAATGATACCTTTTATTGGTCTTTTAACCTCTTATTATTCAGGTCATATTTTAGAAAGAAGTTTCCCGCTTTTAACAATTGCTATTTTTAGTGGTCTAGCTTATAAAGCAATAAATCAAGAATAATTTTAGTATAGTAAAACAGAGAATAGTTATCTTCTCTGTTTTTATTTTATTACCTAAAATTAATTAGATGTCATATTTGTAACGTTAGAACCCTTATATTTTATTGTTACAACAATAATTAATACTAACTTAATTTACAGCTTTCTTGTGAAGAAAGTTGAGAAAGGGCTTTAATTTCCTATTTTTACTTCATATGGACTACTTTCTGTTCC
>CANQMV010000071.1 GCA_947625085.1 uncultured Bacilli bacterium | reverse complement strand
TATATAAAGTAAATGTAACTGTAAAAGGAGTAGATGGTGTAAGCATTGGAGTTGGATACACAGTAAGACGTGGAACAACTTTAAGAGACATCTTAAATGCAACATGGGGAAGTGGCTTACAAGCATACTTAGATGCAGATAAATTTATAGGATTCTTCGATGAAAACGGAAGAATGATTGGTTTAGATGAAGAAATAACAACTGACTTACATTTAGTAGCAAAATACTTAGGAAGACCAACAACTGGAGAAGAAACTGACCCAGGATTTGGAAAAGAAGAAGAAACAGTAACAGTAACAATTGATGGACATCAATACACAATCACAAAAGGAACAAAATTAGAAGATTATCCAGAAATCTTAGAAGCATTAAGAGTATATGAAGAAAAAATCAATGCAAGCTTAAAAGAAGATGAAAAATTTGAAGGTTTTGTTTACAGTGATTCAACTGCAGTTGATTTAACAGAAGCAATTGAAGAAGATGTAGAAATTACTGGAAAAATTGTTAAAGTAAGCAGTGAACCAGTTATCTCAGAAGAACCAGGAGTAGAAAATCCTAAAACATTTGATGGAGTATTCTCTTATATTGTTTTAGCAATAGTAAGTGTTTCTACAATTGGATTTGGAATGTTCTTAAAAAAGAAAGTAGAAGAATAATTTAAGAAAGGAGCAATCCTTTCTTTTTTTGGCTTTAATTTTTAATCTTAACTAGACTTTATATTAACAATTTGCTAAAATTAATTTGGAAGGTGATAACATGTATGATAAATTAAAACAAGATATTATATCTAGTATGAAAGAAAAAAATACTCTAAAATTACAAACTTTAAGAGGAGTAAAAGGAAGTGTAGATTTAGAACACATCAACAAAAAAGTTGAAATAACTGATGACTTAGTTCTTGATGTTTTAACTAGAGAAATCAAAACGCGAAAAGAATCAATTGAAGAATTTAAAAAAGGCAATCGCGATGATTTAATTACCAAAACCGAACAAGAAATAGAAATATTAAAAGTATATTTACCAGTTCAATTATCTTTAGATGAAATATTAAAAATAATTGATGAAGCATTTCTTAAAGTTAAGCCAACATCTACTAAAGATATGGGACTTATTATGAAAGAAATAACCCCGCTTTTAAAAGGTAAATGTGATATGAAGGAAGTTAGTCTTATAATAAAAGATAAACTAAGTAATTTATAATGACAACCGATTTATACGTTTACGAACGCGAATTAATTAATCAAAACGTTAAATTAATTGGTGGAATTGATGAAGTAGGGCGAGGCCCATTAATAGGACCTGTTGTTGCCGCTTGTGTAATCTTACCATTAAATTACCAATTAGAAGGCCTAACTGATTCCAAAAAATTAAGTGAAAAAAAACGCGAAAAATTTTATGATATTTTAATGAAAGATGCAATTAGTATAGGAATAGGAGTTATATCCGAAAAAATAATAGATGAAGTAAATATCTATGAAGCAACCAAATTAGCCATGAAGGCTGCAATTGAAAACTCTAAAATAAAACCAGAACATTTATTAATTGATGCCATGAAATTAGATACAAATATAAAATCAACCTCAATTATAAAAGGTGATGCTAAAAGTTTAAGTATTGCAGCTGCTTCTGTTATTGCTAAAGTAACAAGAGATAGAATGTTAATTAAACTCGATGAAAAATATCCAATGTATGATTTCAAAAATAATAAAGGATATCCTACTAAAAAACATATTGAAGCAATTCAAAAATATGGTATCCTCGAAGAACATCGAAAAACTTATGGTCCAGTTCGCGACTATTTAGAAAGGGTAAAATTATGAAAGAAAAATTACAAAAATTATTACAAAATGCTTATGCTCCATATTCAAATTATCCAGTAAGTGCTATTTTAGTTACCAAAGATAATCGAGAATTTATGGGAGTAAATGTTGAAAATGCTTCTTTTGGAGGAACTATTTGTGCTGAACGAAATGCAATTTTAAATGCTATTACTAATGGATATCATAAAGGTGATTTCAAAGAACTTCATATTATGAATGCTTCTGATAAAATAGCTTATCCTTGTTTTATTTGTAGACAAGTTTTAATTGAATTTTTAGAACCAACTACGAAAGTTTATGTATATACTAAAAATTTATGTGAATGCCATACTTTAGAAGAATTAACGCCTTTAAAGTTTGATGAGGAAAACTTATGAAAAGTGGTTTTGTAAGTATAGTTGGCCGACCAAACGTTGGAAAAAGTACCCTGTTAAATGCAATTTTAAACCGTCATATAGCAATTACATCCAATAAATCAGGGACAACTAGAAATATAATTGAAGGTGTTTATAATGATGACTCTTCCCAAATAATTTTTGTTGATACTCCAGGTATTCATAAACCAAAACATAAACTAGGTAATCTCTTAAATAAAAAAGCTTATACCATGACTAACGATGTTAACATTGTTTTATTTTTAGTCGATATCAAAGAAGGCTTTGGAAAAGGAGATATGTTTATTTTAGATAAATTAAAACAAGATAAACGAGATGTTATTTTAGTTTTAACCAAAATTGATAAAATCAAAAATAAAGAAGTTTTATTAAAAGAAATAGAAAAATTAAAAGATTTATATGCTTTTAAAGAAATAATTCCAATATCAGCTTTAAAAAATTCCAATGTTAAAGAATTAATTACTACAATAAAAAAATATTTACATGAAGATATTAAATATTATGATGATGATTATCTTACCAATCAACCAACTTCCTTGATTATAACGGAATTAGTTCGAGAAAAAGTCTTAAGAGAAACTAAAGATGAAGTTCCACATTCAGTTACTTGTTATTTGGAAGAATACGAAGAAACTCCGGATTTAATAACTCTTGGAGTCTTAATAGTTGTTGACCGCGAGAATTTAAAAAAAATTATTATTGGAAAAGGCGGGAATATGCTAAAAACAATTGGGACATTAGCAAGAATTGATTTAGAAGAATACTTCCAAAAAAAAGTTTATTTAAGTTTATATGTTAAAACAATTAAAAATTGGCGAGACCGCGAAAAATATTTACAAGAATTAGGTTTACAAGATGATTTAGATATCGAATAAATTAATTAAATGTATAAAATAAATAAAAATTATCATTATATAATTGGTGATATTAATGGAACAATTATTATGGAATTTATTTTCGAAAACCGGAAATGTAAAATATTATCTTTTATATAAAGAATATCGAGGCATAAATGGAAAAAAAAGTAGTTGAAGGAATAATTTTAAATGAAACCAATTACAGTGAAACTAGTAAAATTTTAAATATTTTAACAAAAGAATATGGTTATATTTCAGTTATTTCCAAAGGATGTAGAAATTTAAAAAGTAAACTTTTAGGTATTAGTATGAAACTTGTTTATGCTAATTTTTCAATTACTTATAAAGAAAATGGCATATCTACTCTTTTAGAAGGTAATGTTATAAATTCTTTAAAATATATTATGAATGATTTTCAAAAAATTAATTTTGCTAATTATTTATTAGACCTTACTAAAAGTGTTTTAAAAGAAAATAATACAGCATCTTTATTTCCAATTTTAAGAGATTCCCTTTTAAAAATTAATGATGGTTATGATGTAGAGTTAATTACTAATATATTTGAAATTAAAATGTTAGAATATTTAGGTGTAAAACCTGATTTTTCAGAATGTCTTTGTGGTTCAAAGGAAGTTGTTACTTTTGATATTTTAAAAGGTGCAACTTGTAAAGACTGTTTAAATAACACCTATATATTTTTACCTAATACTATAAAACTTTTAAAATTATTTCAAGTTGTTGATATTAACAAAATTGATAAATTAAAGATAGCATCAAGTAAAGTTAGAAAAGAATTAGAAATGTTTATTGAAGAATATTATGAAACTTATACAGGAATCTATTTACCAAATAAAAATAAATTTTTAAAAATTTCAGTTTAAATAAAGAAATGTATAATCTTGTAAATTAAAATAAAATGATGTCAAAAATTGTCATTTTTTTTCTTATTTATGGGAAATTTAATTTAAATAATATATAATAAAAATGGAGGCTGTTATGTATAAAAAATATAAAAGAATATTCTTGATTGTTTTAGATTCGGTTGGAATTGGGGGAGCCAAAGATGAAGAAAAATTTGGAGATATTAAAGTTAATACACTTTTACATACCTTAGAAGCAACAAATGGGAAGTTGCCTAATTTAGAAAAAATGGGACTTTTAAATTTAATTAATAAAGCAAATAAAAAAACGGATTCATATTATATGAGAGCCAATTGCATTAGCAATGGGAAAGATACTTTGACAGGACATTTAGAAATGATGGGAGTAAAAACGACTATTCCTTTAAAAACTTTCACAGAACATGGATTTCCCTTAGAATTAATTAAAGAATTAGAAGCTAAAACTGGTCGAAAAGTAATTGGAAATAAAAATGCTAGTGGCACAGAAATAATTAAAGAACTTGGTGAAGAACAGATGAAAAGTGGAGCTATTATTGTTTATACTAGTGCTGATTCAGTTTTACAAATTGCGGCTCATGAACAAATAGTACCTCTTGAAGAACTTTATAAAATTTGTACAATTGCAAGAGAAATAACTTTAAAAGAAGAGTGGAAAGTAGGAAGAATTATTGCCCGGCCCTTCATTGGTTCAAATGGTAACTTTGAAAGAACCAGTAATCGACATGATTATGCCTTAGACCCACCTAAAAAAACGGTTCTTGATTATTTAAAAGAAAATAATTTTTCGGTAATTGCCCTTGGAAAGATAAGTGATATTTTTAATTCGTGTGGAGTTACTGATAAAATAAAAACGAAAGATAATACCGATTGCTTAGAAAAAATAAAAGAAAGTATTCAAAAAGACTTTACTGGACTTTGCTTTGCTAATTTAAATGACTTTGATTCTAAGTATGGGCATCGAAGAGATGCAAGTGGCTATATGAAAGCATTAGAAGAAGTAGATAATAATATTAATTCTTTAAAAAGTCTTTTAAAAGAAGATGATTTATTGATTATAACTGCTGACCATGGAAATGACCCAACTTATAAAGGAACGGACCACACAAGAGAACAAACCCCAGTTTTAGTTTATAATAAAAAATTTACCAATCCAGAAAAATTAGCTGAACTTGATACCTTTGCTTCTATAGGAGCAACTATTTTAGATAACTTTAATTTAGAATCAGAAATTAAACTTGGAAGTAGTTTTTTGGAGCGTTTAAAGTGAATTTAAAAGATAATTGGACTCTTGAAAAATATCAAGAATTTCTAAAATATTTATATACATTCCAAGATAAAAAATATCAAGAATTTCATGCTAAAATAACTGAATGTGATAAATTAATTGGGATAAAAACTTCCGTTTTAAAAACTATTGCTAAAGAAATAAGTAAAGGCAATTATGAAGACTTTTTAAACTTAAACACCTCATTTTTATATGAACCAATTATGATAGAAGGATTACTTTATGGATATCTCAAAGTTCCTTTTGTAAATATTACTAATTATTTAGATAAATATTTAAAAAAAGTTAATAATTGGGCTCATGTTGATTTACTTATTTCCAACTTAAAAATTTTTAAGAAAAATCCTGAAGAAGGTTTTAAATATGCTAAAAAATTAACTCATTCTAAAAATAAGTGGTCTAAAAGAGCCGGAGTAGTTATTCTTTTAAATTATTATTTACATGATACTTATATTGATAAGTCTTTAGAAGTAGTATCTAAACTAAAAAGTAATGATTATTATGTTAAGATGGCTATTGCTTGGTTAATGTCTATTTCCTATATAAAATATAAAGAAAAAACTTTAATTTATTTAGTTAATATTGAAGATGATTTTATTTATAATAAAACTTTAAGTAAAATAATTGATTCAAGACGAATCTCAGAGTCTGAAAAAAAATTTATTAAATCTTTAAAAAGAAAAAGTGAAAAAGAAAAAATTGGTTCTTAATTAGGACCAATTTTTATTCATCTTCAACTTCAATTGCACCGGTAGGACATCCTTCAGCTGCAGTTTCAATTTCTTCTTTATATTTATTAAGCTCAGCATTCTCTTTTACTGAACTAATATCTTCAATTTCAAATACTTCAGGACAAGTACTGGCACAGTAACCACAACTGATACATCTGTCTTCAATAACTTTTACTTTCATATAACCTCCAATATAATTATATTAAGAAACTATCAAATTAGCAAGGTAAATTTTTTATTGATAGTGTAAAAAAGTTCTGGCTGAATGTACAAAAAGAGAACTTCATGTTAAAATACTATATAATCCAAAAAATA
>CANQMV010000070.1 GCA_947625085.1 uncultured Bacilli bacterium | reverse complement strand
ATTACCTTATAAATAACTGACATTTTCACTAATTATTTATTTTTTTTAATACTGACATTTTTAAAAATTTTTCACAAGTTTTTAAAAAAATTCTTTCTTATTTTACATTAAAGATTTAGAATTTAAAAGCATTCCCATACCATAATTTATAGCTTGCATAAAATACATTGGTGATAAAATGTATATAAATATTGATAATATAAATATTTTTTACGAAAAATATGGCAATAGACAACAAGAAATATTAATTCTTCCTGGTTGGGGAGATAATCGTGAAACTTTTAATTATTTAATTAACTTTTTAAAAGATTATTTTACTATATATATTTTAGATTATCCTGGGTTTGGTAATTCAAGTTTTCCCAATGTAGATTTAACTATCTATGATTATGCTTCTTTAATTAATAAATTCATTTTAAAATTAAATATAAAAGAACCAATTTTAATAGGTCATTCTTTTGGAGGAAGAATTATTATTATTCTCTCAACTCTTTATAAATTAAAAATTAAAAAGCTTTTATTAATCGATATTGCCGGACTTAGAAAAAAGAAAGATATCAAACTTTTCTTAAAACAAACAACTTATAAATTATTAAAACGTTTAGGAATTATATTACCTAAACCATTAAGAAAGAAATATTTAAATTTTCTCTTTAACAAATTCGCATCAAACGATTATAAAAATTTAGATAAGCAACTTCTTAAAACTTTTCAAAATGTCGTTTTAGAAGATTTAACTGATTACATTTCAAAGATTAATTTAGAAACCCTTATCTTATGGGGTGAATATGATGATATTACTCCATTAAGTGATGGAATAAAAATTAATAAATTAATAAAAAATTCTTGTTTAATAAAAATTGATAATACTAAACATTTCCCCTACCTTGAAAAAAAATATTTAACTTCAAGGATAATATTTGAATATTTAAAAAAAGATATTATTTAATTAATATCATTTTTTCGATTTTAGAATTTGAAATATTATATTCAATACTTCCAAATTCAATTAAAAATATTATATTAGAAACTTTTGAAATATCAAGATAGTAATAATTACCATCATAGTAGATATTATTAAATTGTGCAATCTCAAAATAATCTTTGGTTTTTAAATAAAAATCATTATCTTTAAAGATTTTTACTTTTATATCTATTAAATCAGGATTAAATAAGAGTTCACTAGTCTTTTCAATTTCTAAAATCGTTCCATAATTTTTATTATCATAAACTAAAACATTGTAAACTCCACCTATCTTTAAGTTGTAATATTTAATTAATTTAATAAAAATTTTTTTGATTTCTTTTGTTATTTCTAATTTTTCTTCTGATTTAAAAAAATAGTTGTATAAATATAAAACTATTTTTTCATTATCTAATATTTGAACTTTCATATAACCACCATCGTATTATATGAAATAAAGAAAATTAGGACATTATTTTAACAGGCTAATGAACTTATTTATCATTGGGGTAATATTAGCACAACTCATAAAGCAAATAACTTCATTTTTATGTTGTTTTAATATTTCTACATTTTCAAGGCTAATTTTTTTACTATTTAAAGTTTTGTTAATTAAAATATCACTTGATATATTAGGATAATCTTCTGGTCTTTCGCGGTCACATTTTATATCCATAATGTAAGAATAATCAAAACTATTTAAAACTTTACAAAAATCTTCTAATAAGGCCTCGGTTCTAGAATAAGTATTAGGTAAAAAAACTGCTATAGCTTTTTTATTAGGATATTTTTGTCTAACACTATCAAGAGTTGCCTTTATTTCAGTTGGATGATGAGCATAATCATCAATTATAATTGTATCAGCAATTTTAGTTTCATTAAAACGTCGAATAGCTCCTTGAAAACTATTTAATTTTTCTTTAACTATCTCTTTTGGAACATTATATAAAATTGCTACCATAATAGCTGCTAAACTATCTAAAATCATATGTTTCCCAAATAAAGGTAATTGAAAATGTTCGTAAAATTCACCATCTAAATAAACATCAAAGGCACTATAAGTTTCGGTTAAATCGATATTTTTAGCTACTAAATTATTTGTTTCGTTAAAACCATAATAATATGATTTTTTAGGGCTTTTTATTTTTAAGACATTTTCATTATCACCACATAAAACTAATTGTTTTGAAGTTTTATTGGCTAAAATATTAAAATTAGCAATTATATCTTGTAAATCTTTATAACACTCAGTATGTTCTAATTCAATATTAGTAATTACTAAGGTTTCTGGAAAATATTCAAGAAAATGTTTATTATATTCACAAGATTCTAAAACGAATAATTTGTTTTTGGAATTTCCATGTCCACGTCCATCCCCAACAAAATAATTAGCTCCATAAAAACTATCTAAAATACTTGAAATCATTAAACTTGTCGTTGTCTTACCATGAGTGCCACTTACAGAAATAGTTTGAAATTTTTTACTTAAACTACCAATTAAATCTTGATATCTTATCATTTTTAAATTCATTTTTTGTAAACGACTTATTTCCGGATGGTTTTCATTAACAGCATTAGAATAACAAACTATAAAATCTTTATCAGGAATAAATTGATTATCATGATAAACTTCTATTCCTCGTTGATTTAAGCCCTCTAAAGTAAATTTATATTCTGTAGAATCATCATAACCAACCACTACATTTCCTAAATCGTATAAAAGAGTTGCTAAAGCACTCATTCCTGAGCCTTTAATTCCAATTAAATAATACTTCATAATAAATCTCCTTTTAACTTTAGACTATTATATCATATTCTTTATAAATAAAATATTTATTTTTTAGTATTTAATTTAATACTGATTATTTTATATTAATTTTAAAATCTACTTTCCTTTTGTATAAAAAAATGAGAAAAAGATTTTTCTCAAATTAGATTTTTTATTTTATTTTAATTTGCTGAAACATTTGAATTATAAATAGCTGTACAGGTTGTTAAGGAAACATTTCCCGCTCCATCAGTTGCATTAGCACATACATGGGTCTTAACTGTATTTTTAATACTAGCAGTTTTTCTTTGTAAAGTTGTTGGTAAAGTTCCAGTCCAAGTATAAAGATTAATTGTTGGGGTACAGTTATTTTTAGTATCATGACAATAACTAATCTTTTTTAAACCGGAACCAGTATCAGTTGCTGTAACAGTAACTGATAAAGTCTCTCCTGTCCTAACCGCACTTAAACTATTAATAATTGGCTTGGTTTTATCACTTGAAGTTGAAGAGGTTGAAGATGAATTACTAACAATTACATAATAAGTTTTGGAAATTGTCGCTCCAGTTGTCGAGATAGTACCAGAAACTTTTACTTTATAGTATCCATTTCCAAGATTTAATTTTATAGTTGAACCAAGATGGTCTATTTGACCGCTTGCTTTTGAGGCGGAAGAAATATTGCTTTCACTTGTTCCATAGTAAATATTATACTTAAGGGAACCAGCTTTTATACAAGAATTTATACCTATAACCGTAATCGTTGGATTAGCTTTTTTCATTGCAACCGCATTATAAAAGCCATAGGAAGAAATAATTGGTCCTTCACCTTTCTCACTATGCTTTATTGTTAATATATCTTGGGAAGTACAAGTCGCTGATGAACTACCGCTGCTTGTTGTTGGATTACTTTGCCCTGTTGTGTATGAAGATGAACTGCTAGAAGAACTTCCTGATGAACTACTAGATGAGCTACCAGATGAAGTTCCCGTACTAGTTCCCGTAGAGGTTGCTTGACTATTTGGAACTGCAATTACTGTAATATTGGCAACCGCTGTTTTCTTTCCATCTACAGTTGTAATTGTAACCGTTGCAGTTCCTGGTGAAAGAGCTGCTAAAACCCCATTTGAATCAACATATATAACATTTCGATTGCTAGTTGTAAACGTAACATTTTTATTAGTTGCATTAATTGGTGTTATAAGATAACTTAACATTCTAGTCCAACCTTCTTGCATAGTAAATGTTGTTTCACCTGCAATAGAGATATTTTGAACTGGAATCGTATTTGCTTCAACCGTTACTTCTAAACTTGCAGAAACGCCATTTGAAGTTGAAGCAACAATTGTACAAGTACCAGCACTTCTTCCCGTTACAACTCCACTACTATTTACCGTTGCAACATTTGGATTAGTAGAAGTCCAAGTTAAAGTTTTATTAGTAGCATTACTAGGTGTTATTGAATAAATAACTGTTGCGGTTGAAGAAACCTTTAATCCATTTGAAAGACCAGATAAAGTTAAACTAACCGGATTAATTACTGTCTGTCCATTTTCAACTACTCTAACTATAAGTTTATCACTATATAAAGAGTCACTAGTTTTAACATTTATAGTTGTTGTTCCAACTTCAAGAGCTGTTACCCGACCTTCTTCATTAACACTTGCAATACTTGGGTCATCACTTGTAAAAATTAATCCCTCAACTTTAGCATCACTAGGATTAGTTTTAACTTGTAATAAAACGCCACTTCCTTTTAAAATCGAAATATTTTCTTGTACTATATCAATACTTTCTAGTTTTACATTAGCAGAAGTAACTGTTATAGCACATTTATTAGAATATATTTTACCATCTTTAATATATCTTGCAACAATATTAGTTGTACCTTCTTTTAAAGCGGTAACTAAACCAGAATCATCAACAACCACAATTTCACTATTTTCAGAAAGCCAAAGAATAACAGGGTCTTTGCTATCAATTCCTACAACTTCAGCATACAATTGAAAATTTTGACCTACTTCAAGGGAAATTGTTTCTCTACTAATAGCTACTGCTAAAGTTTGTTCATTATTATAAGTTGGAGCAGGATTTTCTTTTTTAGAGCAACTTTTAGCAACTACAATAATTAAAACTAAAACTATTACAAAACATAAAACCCAAAAAATAATTCTTTTTAATTTTTCTTTATCAATATTATGTCTATTTTGTCCGCTATCATCATCAGCATAATAACTTTCGTTATTTTCTTCTGTATAATCAGTATACATACAATCCCCTCACTTCTGCCAATATTTTAGCATATAATTATTAAAAATTCAATAAATTTTAAAAAACGAATAAAAAATTTAATTAAACCCTTATATTTCTTAATTAATTAAAAAAAACTTTATTTTTGAATAAAAAGTTTTTCAATATTTTTATTTGGAATTAACATTTTAACATTCTTTTGAAGTTTTATTATATATTCATTTTTATTATCTTCATATTCTTCCCCATCAACACACCAAGATTTTTCTTTATCTGAAAAAATTATTTGCATTGAACTCGTTTTATAAGTTTCTATACCCGATACATAAGATATATCACTAGTTTTTAAGGTATAAATAGCTTTTAAAATATCTCTTTTTTTGGTTAGACTACAAAGCATTACTTCAAATTTAAAATCATCAAGTTTTACATCATTATAAAAATTATTAATTCCAGCTATTCGATTAGCATTAGAAATTAAAATAAAAGTATATTTTCCTTGACGTTTAATATTATCATCTAAAATAAAAGTTATTTTATGTTTATTTATTGGTACAAAAACTCTTTTTAAAATTTCAATAACATAAGCAAAATAACCAAGTCTTTTTTTTAACTCTTGGGGTGTTTTATAAGGAATATCCATAAATTTTCCAAAAGATGCTACATAAGTAAATGCACGATTATTAATATAACCAATATCAATATTTTTAACACTACCTTCTAAAATTAATTTTAAATTAGTAATTAAATTATTACCAAGTCCATACATATGACCAATATCATTAGTTGTTCCAACTGGTAAATGAGCAAGAACTAACGGATGTTTACGTTTTAAATTGCCATTCATAACTTCTGAAAATGTTCCATCTCCACCTACAGAAATTACTAAATCTATTGTATCTTCTAATTTATAAATAATTTCTTCAGCATGTTTTCTATAGGAAGTTAAGATAATATTAGAATCATAATCGTATTCATTTAATATTTTTTCAAATTTTACTATATTTTTACTATCAAAACCTTTTCCACTATTAGGATTTACAATAATCGTACATTTTTTCATAATTAGCTCCTTACCATTTGTTTTCTATATCATTTGGTACTTTATCATTTTTAATTGCATTAATAATTTTCTCTTTTTTGGTATCACTTATTTCTCGTCCAGTCATATATGAAAGTTCAGAAATAACTTCATTTAAAACTTTTTCATCTTTAAAATTACTTGACTTTAATTTATTAGCAAGTGATAAAATAGTTTCTTTATTAATATTTGTTTTCTTTTCAACTTTCTTGAAAATACTATCGTTCATAAAAACCCCCTCATATTATTATAGGTAGTGTGCATAGTTTATATACAAACTACCCATTTTTTCTTTATTTATCAATATTTTTCTATATATTTCCTAATA
>CANQMV010000069.1 GCA_947625085.1 uncultured Bacilli bacterium | reverse complement strand
TTTTATATTAAAATTTTCATTTTAATATTCTTTTCATCTAGTATGCTAGTTTTCCATAAAACTTTTCACACTATCAATTATATCAAAAATTAGAAAAATTTAAATTAAATATTTAATTTTATAACTAAATTAATCAATATTCATATAATACTTTGAATGGAGGAAAAATGAAAAAGAAAGTTATTACAATTTTATCATTTTTAATTATTTTTGTAGTTATTTGTGCTGTTTTATTTAATAATAAAAATGAAAATAATGATTTAATTAAAGTTCGTCTTGCAGAAGTTGCTCATAGTGTTTTCTATGCCCCTCAATATGTTGCATTACATAAAGGCTTTTTTGAAGATGAGGGACTTAAGGTTGAGGTTATTTTAGCAAATGGAGCTGATAAAGTTACAGCTGCTGTTTTATCAGGTGATGTTGATATTGGTTTTTCTGGTTCTGAAGCAACTATTTATGTTTATAATCAAGGTGAAAAAGATTATTTAAAGACATTTGCTCAATTAACTCAAAAAGATGGTAGTTTTATAGTTTCGCGTAAGAAAATTGATAATTTTAAATTGGAAGATTTAAAAGGAAAATATATAATTGGTGGCAGAATTGGTGGAATGCCAGAAATGACTTTAGAGTATATTTTAACCGAGCATGGACTTAATCCTAATAAAGATTTAACGATTGATACTAGTGTTGCTTTTGCCTCAATGCAAGGAGCCTTTATTGGGGGAACTGGAGATTTTGTTAGTTTATTTGAACCAAATGCAACTTTAGTTGAAAAAGAAGGATATGGATATGTTGTTGCCAGTTTAGGTGAACTTGGTGGAGTTGTTCCTTATACCGCTTATAATGCTCGAATTTCTTATTTAGAAAAAAATCCCGATGTAATTGCAAAATTTACAAGAGCAATTCAAAAAGGATTAGATTTTGTTCATGAAAAAAGTAGTGAAGAAATAGCTGAAGTTATTTTACCAGAATTTCCTGATACATCAATGTCTGATATGATAAAAGTAATTGATAGATATAAAGAAGCTGATACTTGGCCTAAAACAACGGAATTTACTGAAGAATCTTTTAATCATTTACAAGATATTATGGTTAATGCTAATCAACTAGATAAAAGAGTTAATTACGAAGATTTAATTTATAAAAAATAAAGTTATCCACAATTTTGTGGATATTTTTAATTAAAGAGTTAAAAGAAAAACTCTTGTAAAAAGCAAGAAAAAATTGTATAATTGGAAACGATTAAAAACTGATATCTGGAGGGGATTGCTATGTTTATAGATGAAGTATTAATTAAAGTAATAGCTGGAAATGGTGGCGATGGTTGTACAGCCTTTAGAAGAGAAAAGTTTGTACCTATGGGAGGACCTTTTGGAGGTAATGGTGGTCGAGGTGCTAACATTATTTTTAAAGTAGATACGGGTCTTCATACTTTAATTGATTTACGTTATATGAAAACAATTAAAGGTAAAAAAGGCGAAAATGGTAGTGGTAAGAATATGGATGGTAAAAATGCGGCTGACATTATTGTAAAAGTACCACAAGGAACAGTAGTTACTGATTATGATACTAATTTAATAATTGCTGATTTAAAAGAAGTTGATAGTGAAGTAATCGTTGCAAGAGGAGGAAGAGGAGGACTAGGTAATACAGCTTTTAAAACTCAAAGTAATCCAGCTCCTAATTTTTCAGAAAATGGAGAACCTGGTGAAGAAAAAATGTTAAAAGTTGAGTTAAAACTTTTAGCAGATGTTGGTTTAGTTGGTCTTCCAAGTGTTGGAAAAAGTACCATTTTATCAAAAGTTAGTAAAGCAAGACCTAAAATTGCAGATTATCATTTTACAACCTTAACCCCTAATTTAGGAGTTGTCAAAACCAAAGATGGCCGAAGTTTTACAATGGCCGATTTACCTGGATTAATAGAAGGAGCAAGTCAAGGAGTAGGTCTTGGAGATAAATTTTTAAGACATATTGAAAGAACTAAAGTAATTGCTCATGTTATTGATATGTCAGCTCTTGAAGGTAGAAATCCTTACGATGACTTTGTAATGATAAATCAAGAACTAGAAAAATTTAGTCCTAAATTAATGAAAAAGCCTATGATAGTAATTGCTAATAAAATGGATATAGATGGGGCCAAAGAAAATTTAGAAAAATTCAAATCAAAAGTTCGATGTGAAGTTTTTGAAATTAAAGCTATTTCTAATACCGGTTTAGATGATGTTATGATGCGACTTGCTGATTTAGTTGAACAAACTCCAAATACCCCTTTATATGAAGAAGGAGAATATTTATCACATGTTTTATATAAATTTGAAGAAGAAAAACCATTTGAAATTAAAAAAGTTGATAATGAATATATAATTTCTGGTGATAAAGTTGAAAAATTGTTTAAAATGACTAATTTTCAAAGTGATGAAGGAATTGAAAGATTTATTCGAAAATTAAGAAAATTAGGAATTGATGACGAGCTTTTAAAAATGGAAGTTCCAGAGGGAGCCATTGTTAAAATACTTGATTTTGAATTTGAATATCATAAATAAAAATTCTAATTTAGGAAATAATCTAGAAATAATTACATATTTAATTTATAATTATTAAAGGGTAGTAACCTAAAAAGAAAGGAAATTTATATGAAAGAAATATTTAAAAGAACGACTAATTCAATTATTTTTTCATCTGTTGTTGCTTTTCTTGTTGGTTTATTTATGATAATTAATCCAGATATGTCAATTAAAACAATAGGAATTATAGCAGCGATTTATATTATTTTATATGGGATTGTTTTAATTTCTTTGGATGTTAAAGCAAGTAAATACTATATTCCATATGATGGAATGTTACCAGGAATATTATCTATACTTATTGGAATTTTACTTATTGCAAAACCAAATATCCTTTCAACATTATTTACAATAGTAATTGGAGTATGGATTGCTTTAGCAAGTATTAATTCAATCAAAATGTCTATAATTTTAAAAACTACAGCTGCTCCATGGTTTTTCTTATTATTACTTGGTATTATTGATTTAATTCTAGGAATAATTGTCGTCTTTAATCCTTTTGCAGCTTCACTTTCAATAGCTGTATTTGCAGGAATAATGATTGTTATTCATGCAATTATAAATATAGCTGATATGCTAGTTATAAAAAGAGATGCTAAAAAAATTAGTAATGCTTTTGAAAAAAGATTTAAAAAACTATAATCAATTCATTAATCATGCTAATTTAACTAATAAAAAAACTTGCATTTCTTTATAAAGTTTGTTATTATCATAAGTAAGCAAATGCGAAAGACGAGATAAAATTAGTTTTTGTAGAGAGTCTATGGTTGGTGAAAATAGATAAAACAGTTTTTTCTAAATCACTTTCAAGTGCTATTTATGGATAAGATAAATACGGTAATGCGTTATAATTTTTAAGGATTTATCATATAATATGATAAATTAAATAAAGGTGGTAACACGAACTCTTTCGTCCTTTGGACTAAGAGTTTTTTTAATTTTAGGAGGATAAAATGTTTAAAGAATTAGAAAACAAAAAAGCTAGTGAAGTTGAAGCTTTAATTACTGAAAAATGGAAAAATATGAATATACTTGAACGTTCATTAGAAAATAAAGATAAAACGTTTGTTTTTTATGATGGACCAGCAACGGCTAATGGTTTTCCAGGACTTCATCATATGGTGGCTAAATTTTTAAAAGATAGTTTTTGTAAATATAAAACTATGCAAGGTTATAAAGTTTTAAGAAAAGTAGGTTGGGATACCCATGGTTTACCTGTTGAAGTTGAAGTTGAAAAAACTTTAGGATTTAAAAATAAAAATGATATTGAAAAATATGGAATTAAAGAATTTAATGAAAAATGTCGAGAAATTGTTTGGAAAAATGAAAAAGCTTTTTCGGATTTAACAACAAAAATGGGGCAATTCATTGATTTAGAACATCCTTATGTAACCTATGATAACAACTATATTGAAACCGAATGGTATATTCTAAAGAAGTTTTTTGATGAAGGATTATTTTATGAAGGAGTTAAAGTTGTACCATATTGTACTAGATGTGGAACAGGTCTTGCCTCTCATGAAGTTGCTCAAGGTTATAAAGAAATTGAAGCTCAAACAGTAATTGTACCGATGAAGAAAAAAGACGAAGATGTTTATTTTCTAGTTTGGACAACCACACCATGGACTTTAATTTCCAATGTTGCTTTGTGCGTTAATCCCGAATATGATTATGTCAAAGTTCTAAGTTCAGGTTATAAATTTATTTTGGCTGAGGCGTTAGTGTCAAAAGTTTTAGGTGATGATGTAGAAATTCTTGAACGATATAAAGGTCGCGATTTAGAATATATGGAATATGAACAATTAATTCCAAGTTTAAAAGTTAATTCCAAGGCATTCTTTGTAACCCTTGCTGATTATGTAACAATTGAAGATGGAACTGGTATTGTTCATATTGCTCCAGCCTTTGGTGAAGATGACTCGAAAGTAGGGCGAGCTTATTCTCTTCCTTATTTAAATCCAGTTGGTGAAGATGGATGTTACACCGAAGGTTTATGGAAAGGAATGAATGTCTTCGAAGCAGACCTTGAAGTAATAAAATATTTAAAAGCAAACGATAAATTATTTAAAAAACAAAAAATGTTACATAACTATCCTCACTGTTGGAGATGTGGAACGCCACTTTTATATTATTCAAAACCAAGTTTTTATCTTGAAGTTACAAAATTAAAAGATAAAATAATTGCTGCTAATAAAAAAGTTAATTGGTATCCAGCTTATGTTGGCGAAAAAAGATTTGGTAATTGGCTTGAAAATTTAAATGATTGGGCAATTTCTAGAAGTAGATATTGGGGAACGCCACTTCCTTTATGGAGGTGTAGTTGTGGCTATGATGAAATGATTGGTTCAAGGAAAGAGTTAGTTGAAAAAGCTATTGAAGATATAGATGAAACTATTGAACTTCATCGTCCTTATGTTGATGATATTCATATTAAATGCCCTAAATGTGGAAAAGTCATGAGCCGGGTTAGTGACGTTATTGATTGCTGGTTTGATTCTGGGTCTATGCCATTTTCTCAGTATCATTATCCATTTGAAAATGAAAAATTATGGGAATCTCAATTTCCAGCTGATTTTATATCAGAAGGAATTGACCAAACCCGAGGTTGGTTTTATTCATTAATTGTTATTTCAGTTTTCTTAAAAGGAGTTGCTCCTTATAAAAATGTTTTAGTAAACGATTTATTACTTGATAAAGAAGGCAAAAAGATGAGTAAATCAAAAGGAAATATCGTTGAACCATTTACAACCATTGAAAAATATGGAGCTGATACCGTCAGATTTTATCTTCCTTATGTATCACCAGTTTGGACCCCTTTAAAATTTGATGAAGATGGGCTTAAAGAAGTTTATTCCAAGTTCTTTAATCCACTTCTTAATACTTATACTTTCTTCCAAACCTATGCTAATATTGATAATCTTGACCCAAGAGAATTTGAAGTTAAATACAATGATTTAGAAGAAATAGATAAATGGTTACTTTCAAAATATAATAAACTTTTAAAATATGTAACAGAAAGTTATGATGAATATGATTTAAATAAAGTAGTTCGAGCTCTTGTTACTTTTGTATCTGATGATTTATCAAATTGGTATATAAGAAGAAATAGAAATCGCTTTTGGGCTAGCGAGTTAGATAATAGTAAAAAAGCCGTTTATAAAACAACTTATGAAGTTTTAGTTGGGTTATCTTTAATGATTGCCCCAATTGTTCCATTTGTATCAGAAAATTTATATACAAAGTTAACTGATGAAGAAAGTGTTCATTTAGCAAGTTTCCCTAAATATAATGAAGCCTATATTGACCTTAAAATAGAAGAAAAAATGGATACGGTTCGTGATTTAATTTCCCTTGGTAGAAAAGTAAGAGAAGAAGTAAAAATAAAAGTTCGCGAACCATTAAGTGAAGTTATTTTAGATAAAAAACTAAAAACTATTATTGGTGATTTAGAAGCCTTAATTAAAGAAGAATTAAATGTTAAAACAATTAATTTTGAAGATAATCTTACAGCATATATTAATTACGAAGTAAAACCTAATTTTAAAGTTTGTGGTAAAATATTTGGTTCTAATATTAAAGATTTAACTGAATATTTAAAAACTTTATCTTTAGATTCAATTAAAACTTTAGAAAATGGGTCAACCATTAAGGTTAAAATAAAAGATACTAATTATGAACTTGATAAAGAAATGGTTGATATTAGAGTAAATTCTAAAGAAGGTTACGATACAGGTGTTAATAATAATTTATTTATAATTTTAAATACGACTTTAACAGAAGATTTAATCAATGAAGGAATTGCAAGAGAACTTATAAGTAAAGTTCAACAATTAAGAAAAAATAAAAACTTTAATATTACAGATAGAATATATATCTATTATTACAGTGAAGTAGATTTATTAGAAAAATTAGATAAATTTGTTGATTTTATTAAAAAAGAAACTTTATGTGATACATTAATTCAAGAAAAAGTAGTTGATGAAGTAACTAATTTAAATGGTATAGATGTTTATTTAGATGTTTTCAAAGTTTAAATTATTTCAGGTGAATTATACTAAAAATTATACTACAAATTATACTAAAAATTATGTAGATAATATGAAAAAATGTCATAAAATAATAACACTATAAATTAAGAAAAGTGTCATAAGAATATAGAAT
>CANQMV010000068.1 GCA_947625085.1 uncultured Bacilli bacterium | reverse complement strand
AAATGCAACAGAAACATCATATAGTAAAAGAATCTTAGGAGATGCAACGGGAGAAATGGGACCATTTTATTATTATTATGATAAAAATAATTCTAAAAATTATCATAATGCCTGGTACGCTGACCGTTCAGACTTTGTGTCCTCCGCCGCTCCATGGTTCGGTCGTGGTGCCACTAACGGGAACGGAGTACTCGCTGGTGAGTTCTTCTTCGGTAGGGATAGAGGTATGGCTGGCACTTGGATTGCAACTCGGCTTGTTGTTGTATAATAAATGGTTAAAGGTCATAGTTAAAAACATGATCTTTTTTATGTTGAATCAATCTAAAGTGCACAATAATCGATTAAGTAAGAAAAAGTGTATTTATAAATGAAATCTACCAAATTTTAAATTAAAATATTAAAAAAGTATCAAAAGATAATTTAAATATTAAATAATAATATTCTAAAAAGACATATAAACAATAATTTTAAATGTTAGTACATTAGGTAGCTATAATTTGCTTATAAATAAATTTTAAAACTTGGCTACAATAATTGTGCATTTCTTATTTTAAATTATATGATTTTTTTACTATTAAATAAGTTGTCAATTTACTTGAATTTTTTCTTTAATTTTGTTACTATTATTATAGTTGGAGGATATATGAAAAAGTACTTTGAATTTAATAAACCTTTTCAAAAATTTTTGCCGTTATTTATTATTATGGTAGCTATGACTTTATTACTTGGAACAAGTTATTCAATGCTAGAAGATAGTATGATTAGCAATAATAGTAATAATTATGTTTCCAGAATTGGCAATTTAGAAGTTACATTTTTTAATCAAAAAAATAATGAATTAACTATTTCTAATAATGTTCCAGAAACTGATATCGAAGGAATTGAATCTAGTCAAGAATTAGTCTTTGAAGTTTCTAATAAGGGAAATACAAAAACTAGTTATGAAATATATTTAGAAAATGAAAATAATAACGAAATAAAATTTATTTATAAAAAAGATAATTCAGATTATGGAGAAATTAAAAATTTAACTGAAAATAATTATTTAGTTCAAAATGAAGTTTTAGAACCTAAAGATAAGAGTGAATTTCATGTTAAAGCGTGGCTAAATGAATTAAATAATAAATTAGAAAATTTAAAGGTTAAAGTTATTATTCGAGAGATTTAATTATGAAAAGGAAGACAAGTATGGCTAATTATATTCAAAATGGAAATGAACAAAAAGAAAAGTTGAATGATGCTAAAACATTGATTAACGAAGCAATTGCTAATTACAATTCTTGTTTAAATTGTTTAGCTGAAATTAAAGGGGTAGAAGAGTGTGAGCAATTGAAAATAGATATTCAAAATAAAATTAGTTCTTTAAATGGAAAAATTACGGATATTGAAACTTCTAAAACCAATATTACCAATAAAGCTTCGGCTTTAAAAAGAGAACAAGATCAAAAAAGAGCACGTGAAGAAGAACTTAAAAACCAAGAGACTAAAACTCAACAAAATAGAAATTTAAATGGCGGTAGAGATGTATTACGATGATGAGACATTATATTTGGTTGTTGATCTTTTAAATTTAGCTGCATCCAAACTTGAAAGTGCCAATGAAAAATTAGCATCAGCCTATAATAATTTAAATAGTGAAATAAAAAGTGCAACTGTTAAGATTGTTATTTCAAATGATGATTCTATAATTCAAAATGCCAAAAATATAATTAGAAAAATGGAGCAATTAGTAAACAATACTAAATCTTTGAATATAAATAATGATATTGAAAATATAACTTTTGACTTACCAAAACTAGAATTTTCAGATAATTCTTTTTTAGAAGATAATAAAGATTTAACAGCTGATACATATACTAATACCGATTTAATAGTTTCGCAATTTATAAATGAGTATAGTAATTTTTCTGATGAAGAATTTGAGGAGTTATTAGAAACTAATCAATTATTATCTAATCAAGAAAAAAGCCAAATCAGTGATTTTTGGAAAAATGGTAATTATAGATTAGCAGCTCTTACTATTATTATGGCAAGTTATCAAAAGCAAATTTTGGCTTTAGAAAATGAGGCTAAAAATTCAGAATGGTATCAGTTAATGCATTCATATCATAGTGCTGATGACCAAACTTGGGGCTCAACAATGACTGAAGAAACTAGAGCAGAATATATTGAATACTTGAGTCAATTGAGTAAACTAAAAGCTGGGTTATATGATTGTCAAGTTGCTTTTCGACTTGCTAAATTTGAAGATGTAGAAGGTCTTTATGGAACTAAAACTTATATGGAAGCAGTTCAAAATGAATTTAAATTTGGTAATGATTTTCTTGCTTTTCTTGAAAGTATGCCTAATGTAGTTAATTCTGAAACTGGGGAATGGATAATGGAGCCAGGTTATCTTGATAGTTATATAAGTATTTTTTTAGCCAATAATGGCTATCAAGTTTTAAGCAGTGCTAATACGGAAAGTTATGATAAAATTTCTATTTATGAAGCTTTAGGTCAAAATGATGAATTTTGGAATTGGCTTAAGAAAAACGGAATGATAGAAGTTAATCCCGATGGAACAATTTCCAAAACAAGAGAAAATTTATTGCATGCATTTAATTTAACTAATACTGAGGCAGATCTTTATACAAGAAGTTATATGTATATGACCGATGAAGAAATAGCTAATTATTTTTTTCTATGTAATACTGAAGAAACTTATGACCGGGCCAATGAGTATTTACAAGCTTTAAATGATGATATAAACTGTCGAATGGCTGTTGAAGAAACTATAGATACCTTAAATAAAATTGCAGGTTATGATTCAAGTATTAAAAGAGTAGCCGCACTGAATTTAAATGGATTAGTTTTAGGATTAGATAATTTTGGAGAAAGATTAATTACTCTAGCATCTCCAACTGATGTTAGATCGGTTAATGATTATTATACAATGGCTTTTACAGAGCAAGTTAATGCTTCTAATGTATGTCAAGAAATTACACTCGAATGGTTAGAAAATGAAAAAAATGCGGGATTATCTGAAGAAATATATACAAATTTGCAAAAAAGATTAACAAGTGGCGAAAATTTATGCATTGGAGATGTTTTATTATTAACTGGTCAAATTAATAATCAACAATATAAAATGTTTAAATCAATAGGCAAAAGTCAAGAATATAATCTTTATAACAATAATACAACTGAAGATGAAAGGTGGTGGCTTAATATATCTTTTCAAGTTGGAACAGCAACTGGAGAACAAATCGTTCCGGCGCTTATTGGAGGTATAACTAACTCTGCATTGCTTTCCAATGGTTTAAGATTATTGACAAATATTAGTAGAAATTCCAAAGAGCAACTTAGAACAGGAAAAAGTCTAGAAGAAGCATATCAAATTGCAACTGTAGAGTCGTCTATTGAACAAATTTCTGAATATCTTGTTGGAAGAATATCTGGAATTTCAATTAATACTAAACCAGGGGAAGAAGGATTTTTATTAAAAACTCTTTTGAAAGCAACTGGAGAAAATCATTCAACCATTAATAAATTTTTACACTCGAATTTTAGTAAATTTGTTTTTGATATGGCTCAAAATGCCATGGAAGAACCATTAGAAGATATTACATCGGCTTTAATATCGGATACTATATTTGGAACTAATCAACTTGATGAGATTACTTTGCAACAAATTTTTCAAACGGCGCTTATTGGAGCATTATCCGGCGGTGAGACAAATGCTTTGATTGCTGGTATTAACTTACCTAGTAGTATTATTAATAGAGTAAATGAAATTAAAATAGAAAAAAATACATACAATAGTGATATAAATAGCGCTTCCTTAGCTGGCATTGATAATAATTTTGATTTAGAAGCAATTAATAATAGATTTAGAGATTTGGGTTTAAATTATGAAATTAATAGTTCTGGAAAGATAGGCGATACTGAACTTTCAACTTTTGAAATAGCTCAAATTGTTAATGCCTTAGGAGAAAATAGTCCTAATATTAATAATATAAAATTAATGATTGAAAGTATAATAACTAGACCTGATTTAAATGTTAAAGTAGAAATGGAAAATAATGATCTTGTAAATTCCGAATTTTTTCAACGTTTTAATTCAGAAGTTCGAAATTGGCGAGGTAATATAAGCAATTTTGAATTATCGTCGGTTTTATATTTATGTTCTAAGATAAAACAAATGACCTCCCTTGCTGAAACTTCAATTAATCAGACAATAAAAGAGGGATATAATAAATTAAGTTATCAATATAAGATGTTACTTGATTCTGAAATTTTAACTTTAAATAAACGAGTTCAAAATAGAATAATTGAAATAAATAATCAGGATTCTATTGACTTTAACCAAGAAACAAGTAATATAAGAATGACTGATGATTTTGATGAACAAACTTCGATTCGAGAAATTGCGAAAGAATTTGTAGCATATTATGATTATGCAAATACTACAAATAAAAAATTAGATTTCAAAAAACTACCACCTGAAATTATTGCTAAATATGTAGGTCAAAATCCTCAATTTACAGCTCAAAGTTTAGCAAATATATATTATAATATGGAAAAAGATTTCTTAACGGGAGTAGGAGAAGATCGATATACATATGGAGATATATATCAAACTATATTGGAGATGAGCGATTATCAAGAAAGGTCTTCCTTTGCAATAATTGATGGAGAAATTTATAATCCCAAGATAGATACTTATACAACTTCAGAAAATTTATCTAGCATGAAAAATGAAATCTTAGCAACTATTAATGAAAAAATGGATCCAATAACTAAAGCTCGAAAACTTTATATTGAACTAAACAAGCGATTAAGTTATGATCAACAATATTATTATGATCTAGATTCTTTAAGTCCAACTCGAAAATTAGCGGCTCAAAACTATTACGATCAAACTTTAAGTTTTGATAATTTAACAAGTGATGCTGTTATTTGTAAAGGGTGGAGTGAATTATATAGAGAATTACTAATTGCTAGTGGCTTTGATGATTCAAGCGTAAAAATAATGGGAAAATATCATCGTTGGGTTGAAATTAATTTGCCTAATGACTCAATTATAATAGCTGATGCTACTGATGCAATTCATCATTCGAGTGATTTAACAAATACTAAAATTGGGGCTCCTTTATTGGGATTTGTTAACTTCGAAAAGAAAGAATCAGGGAGAAGATTAAGCGGGTTAGCTAAAAATAGTGACAATCTTGATTTATTAATTTCTTCGGCAAATAATCATTGGAAGAAAATTGATAAAAAAATTGGTTATTTAAATAATGATGATTATTTTGGTAATTTAGCTAATAAAGCTAAAAGTTTATTTGGAAAATCTAAACTTTCTTTGGATCCTAATTATCAACAAATGAAAACAGATCAATTTTTAAGTCAACTTAATTTTAATCATAATATGAGTGGTATTGAAGCTAGTAGTTACATTAAAAAATTAGGTACTATGATATTTGGAAAAGATGTATCAATCCAAAGTATTAGGTTTTCAGATTATTTTTTAGACCAAAATGGTCGCAAGATTGATTGTATTGCCATGTTTTTTAAATATGAAAATACAGAATATTATATGTTATACGGAAAACCCATTGGTAAATTAGTCTTTAAAAGCGCTAGTGAAATGTATGATTATATTTCAAAAGGAAATTTTATACCATATTAGTAATAATAAAGGAGGTTTTTAGATGATAGATGAAATAAAAAAATTATTGGAATTAAAAAAACAGCAACAATTAACAAATGAAGATTTAGAAAAAATAGAAACCATTGAAGATATTTTACAGGAAGAAAATTGGATGTTTAAATTAGATATGGATACTGTTGTTGGAATGTTGGAATTTTTAGGTGTTCCTGATAATAAAATTATGAAAGTTTATTCTTCGCTTACTTCTAGTGATAGTTATTTAAAACATAATATTAAAGAAAGAATAAGTTTTAGAATTTAATCGAAAAACGAATTTTTGAAAATTAGTTTTGTCTTTAAAGTCAAAAATTGTCAATTTTATGTATATCTGTTTATTTATTTAAAAATATATGTTATAGTTAAAGAAGATAGAGTATGTCTTTATCTGAGACTTAATGAAAGGAGGTCAAAATGACCGTTATTGACTTTACTGGGGATTTTAGTACTGAATTAAAAGCAATTGAAACGTTAAAAAATGCTGTTGATACTCAAATATCAGGAATGGAAAAGGCTTTTAATGAATTAGAAAGTTGTTGGCAAGATCATAAAAGTGGAACTTTTTTAGCTGAGCAGAAACAAAAGATGCAAGATTTAAAAACTGCAAATGAAACTGCCAAAATGGAAGCTGATACATATTTAGAAAAAATTAAATCATTATTAAACAATGTATATCAAAATTAAAAAGGAGGGAAATTTATGAATAATACACAGTTACATGTAGATACTGAAGCGATGGCTACTTGTATTTCTAATATTCAAACTGCAATTAGCAGTATGGAAGAGGCAATTAATAGTTATAGTACATCTGCTGATGCTTTAGGAAATTCTTCTTTTAGAGGAACAGTTGAAGAAAATTTACAAGGAATTAAAACTTCCTATACTAATCTAATTCCTAAATTAGAAGAAATTGCTAATGCTATAAATAGCGTAAAAGCTGAATATATTGATCGGGCAACAGCAATTAGTGGTCAAGCTCAAGGAAGTGGTACTCCAGGTGGACCAACTGCTCAAATTAATTAGTTTTAGAAAGTAAAAAACGGTTCTTAAACATTAAGGGGTGATGAAGTAAAATTCATCACTTTTTTT
>CANQMV010000067.1 GCA_947625085.1 uncultured Bacilli bacterium | reverse complement strand
TCTTTAATTTCTTTTGCCCCTTTATATACATTTTCCTGCTGCTTTTTATTTAACGCACTTTCCTTATATATAAAAAAATATATTATCAAAGTTAATGGTAAACTTATAATATATTTTTTTATATCTATATATTTAAATGCTTTATTTTAAAACATTTTGGGAAATTCATCACAGTATTCTTCAAGATTAAAAGTTATTTCATTCCAAGCTTTATTTAAAGCGTCATTTTTTAAATCATATTTTAAACTTAAAAGTTCATAGAAAAATTTAAGTAATTTGGTATCGTTTTTATCATTTTGATAATCTACTAACATACAAATAATATTAAAAGCAAATAATTCTTTAGCAATTTTTGTAAGTGTTCTAAGATATTCTTCAGGAAAATAACTATGAGCAAAATTTAAAAAATCAAAATTCTTGTTAAGATGAAGTTTTAACAAACTTAAAATTATCAATTCTTTTAAATTACTTCCAAATTCCTCTTTTGAGGTATAAATTATATAAGCCTTAGTTTTTAAAAGTTCTTGAATATTATCAATAAGAATTTTAGCATTTTGACCATATACAGTATATAATAATTCAAATAAACTATTTAAATATTTTTTTAATTTGATTATTAAATCAGCTTTATCTTTAAAATTTAATTTTAAAATATCTAAATTACTAATCATATCTTCATCAAATTTGTAATCTGAATCTATTAGTTGCTTTTCAAAATCATTTATAATTTGAATTTGAAAATTATTATCTTCGTTAGATATAAAATCAAGATAATATAATAAAAAATTTTGGGGAGTTATTTTTTGATTTAATTTTAATACATCTTCTAAAACAATTTTAAAACTATCAGTTAAAAATTTATTATATTTAATTAATGTATTTTCATCTTCATTTATTGAAAACAAATTTGCAATTAATTTAGTTTTTATTGATTGATAATAAGCTAATATTAATAATTTATTTTCTATATTTAATGCCTTATCTAATAATGCTATTTCTGTTTCAAAATTTACTTCCACAATTTTCCCCCTAAATAAAAAATCTTATAAAAATAAGATTAAAGTCTAACTAATGGTCGGGAAGACAGGATTTGAACCTGCAACCCCTTGGTCCCAAACCAAGTGCTCTACCAAATTGAGCCACTTCCCGATAAATTTAAATGGCGCGCCCGATAGGAATCGAACCCATAACCTTTTGGTCCGTAGCCAAACGCTCTATCCAATTGAGCTACGAGCGCATTCTACAAAAAATGGTGGCTCCGAGTGGAATCGAACCACCGACACAGGGATTTTCAGTCCCTTGCTCTACCGACTGAGCTACAGAGCCAAAAAAAATGGCGGTCTCGACGGGGATTGAACCCGCGATCTTCTGCGTGACAGGCAGACGTGGTAACCACTGCACTACGAGACCATTTGGTTGCGGGAGAAGGATTTGAACCTACGACCTTTGGGTTATGAGCCCAACGAGCTACCGGACTGCTCTATCCCGCGATAACAAAATTGGCGGAGGAAAAGGGATTCGAACCCCTGCGCCGCTTGCACGACCTCTCGGTTTTCAAGACCGATCCCTTCAACCGGACTTGGGTATTCCTCCAAAAAAAATGGTGCCTAAGGTCGGACTTGAACCGACACGAGGGTTAAATCTCGCAGGATTTTAAGTCCTGTGCGTCTACCTATTCCGCCACTCAGGCATTTAAAAAATGGTGTCCCGTGCGAGATTCGAACTCACGACCCTTTGATTAAAAGTCAAATGCTCTACCTACTGAGCTAACGGGACAAAATAAATTGGTTGCCTCGGCTAGATTCGAACTAGCGCATGCGAGAGTCAAAGTCTCGTGCCTTACCACTTGGCTACGAGGCACTATCGTGGTGGAGAGAGATGGATTCGAACCATCGAACCCGAAGGAACAGATTTACAGTCTGTCGCGTTTAGCCACTTCGCTATCTCTCCATACTGGTGCCGAAAACAGGAATCGAACCCGTAACCTATTGATTACAAATCAATTGCTCTACCAATTGAGCTATTTCGGCATATGGTGGGCGATATAGGACTCGAACCTATGACCCCTTGCTTGTAAGGCAAGTGCTCTAACCAACTGAGCTAATCGCCCATAATGCACAAGACGTTATTAACTATAACATTTTCTTAAATAGATGTCAATAAATTTTTAAGATGTTTTCGCATTTTTTTCATTTTGTTTAAACTGTATCCACGTTTCTAGATTATTTTTCAAGGTTGAAAAACCATGTTCCGTTTCTTGAATTTCTTTAGTAACTCTTCTTTTAGAACGATAATCTAAGTTTTTTATACTAAGTCTAACATGAAAAGTATCATCATCGGTATCGATTACTCTAACTTTTATAGTTTCTCCAATATTAGCAACTTTATTAATATCACGAACAAATCCGTCTGATATTTCAGATATATGTATTAAACCGCTGTAATATTCGTCAAGAGTAACAAAAATTCCATATTTTTCAATTCCGGTAACACAACCTTCGACAATTTCATCTTTTAAAAATTTGCTCATAATTACCTCTTTGATAAAACAATAATATATTAACAAAAAAAAATTAATTAATCAATATTTTCTTAAAAATTAAAGAAAAAAAGAAAAATTAATTTTTAGTTTACTAAAAATATTATTTTAAATTTTCATTAAACTTTTTCAGTCTAATCATTTCAATTTCTTCTTTATAAGGTGCTTTATCTAATATATATGGAGTTTCTAAAATTTTAGGAATATTTTCTAATTTCTCATGATATAAAACTTTTAGTAAATTATCAAAGCCAATAGTTCCATAACCGATATTTTCATGACGATCTTTTCGCATACCACAAGCATTTTTACTATCATTAACATGAATACATTTTAAATAGGAAAGTCCGATTATATTATCAAATTCTTCTAAGACATTATCAAAATTACTAATATCATAACCACTATCATTTAAATGGCAAGTATCCATGCAAACACCAATTAAATTTTCTTTATCTATTCCATCAATGATTTTTTTTATCTCTGAAAAATTACTACCAATTTCCGTTCCTTTTCCAGCCATTGTTTCCAGTAAAATTATTACATTATGACTTTCTTTAAGCACAATATTTAAAGCATTAATAATATTTAATATTCCTCTTTCAATTCCTAATCCAACATGACTTCCTGGATGTAAAACCATATATTTAATTCCAATTTCTTCACATCTTTTTATTTCTTCTTTTAAAAAGCGAATTGAAAAATCATATTTATTTTCATCGTCATTTGCTAAATTAATTATATAAGGTGCATGCACAATAATATTTTCTAATTTAATATTATTTTCATCCATCTTTAAAATAGCCTCTTTAGTTAAAGCTGCATCTATTTTATATCTTTTGGTATTTTGAGGGGCCCCAGTATAAAACATAAATGTATTAGCCCCATATGATAAAGCTTCCTCTAAACTTCCCAATAATTGTTTATCTTTTGTATAACTAACATGTGAACCTATTATTAACATAATTCCCTCTTTTCGTATTAATTATATCATTTATAATTCAAATAATAAATTAAAAAAATTCGATTTCTCGAACTTTTATAATTAAGAACCAACTTTAACTTTATCAGTAGTAACTTGCGCTTCAGCAATTGGTTCATCTTTAGAACCAATTGAATATACACCATCTGTTAAATAAATACTGTATGCGTAAGTGCAATCATTTGTATCTTTATCAACAGTTGAAACTACTTTTACAAAAGAGCCACTTGCAGGAGCATCAGCAACTGGTCCCCCACTACCTTTTTGATATTGATTTCCATAAGGACTTCTTGTTCCACCTCTTTCAAGATTAATCGAATCAATTGGAATAAATTTTGTTCCTCCGGCAGCAACTGAACAACTTGGTGCATATTCTCCAGCCTCAGATCCAAAGAAAGAACTTGCAGCATCTCCAGAAACTAAATTATGTGCTCCCTCCAAAAAAGACCTAGCATCAGCAACAAAACTATTTTTTCTTGTAGTATCAAGTACATTAGTAATAGCAACAACCGCTAAAGACATAACAATAGCAAGTACAACGATAACTGCTAATAATTCAACTAATGTAAATCCTTTTTTGTTATTATTTTTATATACTTTATATAACATATGTCCTCCATATCTTTATAAATCAATATTATCACAAGTAAAATAAACAGTCAATAAGAATACTTTAATTTTGCAAATTTTAAAAAACATGATATAATAAATGCTGATATGGGGCTGCAATGGTTTCGACGGGACTATTAGAAGTTAAATTGCAAGGCGCACTTATGCGTTAAATAATCAGTTAAATATAACTGGAAACAATAATCAATTAGCATTCGCTTAATATAAACTAGCGGATACTCTTTAAAGATTTTACCTATGAATCTTTTCTAGAGTTCATTTTAATAGGTTATATTATTGTTTAGTTTAGGAACAATAATGAATTTTACTAAACTCGTTAGATTTTTGTTTGTTAATTCGCTTATTATCTAATTAAATTGATGAATTAACTAACCTTGTAGATGTTTCTCTATCTTTAGTTTCGGACGGGAGTTCGATTCTCCCCAGCTCCACCAGATTGATAATAAACTCGGACTTTAATAGTTCGAGTTTTAAAATATTTGAAATTATACTATAATTTTTATAATTTAAATTGATATATAGGTCAATTTAGAAAACACCCTTGCATATTTTAAAAGCGAATTTGATTATTTTATATAATTTTAAAACACAATTTTTCTATATAAAAAAAACATAAAGTTTTCTTGATAGTAAAATATCAATACTTTATGTTTTTAATCTTCTTTTTTAGATTCTAAATAATCTTCATTAACACTTTCATCAATTTCTTTCATTGCTTCTTTTTCATCAACAATTTCTTCCCAATCATCCATATTTTCATCAACTAAAATTTTAACTTTAGTATCACCTATCAATTCAATTCCAAGTTCTTCTTCAACTTTATAATTAATTTTGTTTCCATCAATCTTTACTTCTCGACAAGTAGGATCTTTTAAACTTCTTACAATAATTGAAGCATCAGTATAATCGACTCCTTCTCTTTCACGAATATTAACTACTTCTTTATAATTAAATGTTTCTTTTACAACATCAGTTTTAGTATCAGAATCATACGAATACCAAATATTTATATCATAACTACCACTGACAATAATTTTTTCACCCTCTTTTACACCTTTAAAATTATGATTAATAACCCAACACCCAAGGACATTAGTTGGTGTATTAGAAACGTTGATAAAATGACTATGATTAAATACTTTCTTTCCTTTTCCTAAAACTGCTTTTGTAACTATCTCTCTATAATTAGACATAAATCCTCCTCATTTTAATGTATGCAAAAAAGATTATTTTGAATACTAATTTAAAATTAATAACTGCAATTAATATTCTTCTTTATACCTTAATATGACATTTTAAACTAAAATTTGACATTTCATACATTTTAGAACATATCAAAGCTATAAAAATGATATTATCAAAAACGAGGTGAAGTATGATAATCATAATAAAATTAAAAAATAAATTAATGAATTTTTTTTATTTAAAAATTAAAAAAGATTTATAATATTATAAAATTCAAAAATAAATAAAATAAAGTTTGGAGGAGCAGTTGTGATAAACTTTATCATCGTTGATGATCTTAATTATTGGTTAAATACCGTTGAAGATAGAATAACAAAAATTCTATTTAAATCTTCACTAGATTATAAAATTTATAAATTTAATGACTATAATGACTTATTTTTTGAATTTATTTTTAAAAATTTAGAAAATAAAGTTTATATATTAGATATTGAAACTAAAAGTGCTAATGGCATTGATATAGCAAGGAAAATTAGAAATATTGATAAAAATTCAGAAATAATTTTCTTAACTGCTTATCAAAACGCAGAATACGTTAATACTTTTTTAACTAGTTCAATAAAAGCCATGGCTTTTATTGATAAAGAGAAAATAGAAATTTTAGATAAACAAATAAAAGAAATTATAAAAAATTTTACTTTAGAAAAGGTAATTAAAATAAATACTATTTCTAGTTTTAATATAATTAAAATTTCTAATATCTTATTTATTGAAATTAAAAATCGAAAAACTTTAATTCATACAACTAATTCAATAATAAAAACTAGTAAAAGTTTGCAATATTTAGAAACTAAATTAAAACATGAATGTGATTTTTTCATTAGAACTCATAGGGCTTGTATAGTTAATTTAAATAATGTAATAAGTTTTGATTTTAAGAATAAAAAAATAATTTTTTTTAATAATAAAAGTTGTCATTTATTATCTAAAAATTATAAAAATAATATTAAAAGTAAAATTAATATAAATTATAAATAAAAAACTCTTTTTGTAAATGAAGAGTTTTTATCTTTTTTATAAATTAAATAAGTGTTTAAATCACTTATTTAACTAGATTGTGTTTGATTTTTAACAATTTTTTCAGCATTATGGAAAATATCATAAGCTCCACCTGCTAAAACGCCAGATATTATAATAGCCGTTTCTAAATCTTTCGTAATAATCCATTCTACTACTGCAACAATAACACCAATTATTAAATTTTGAAGTGGTATTAACTCATTTTTAATAAATTTACTTTTTTTAGCAAAATAGCCTAAAATCATTGTAACAAAAAATGTCACAAGCGTTACAATTTCAACTGAACCCATATTCACCTCTTGCTAAATTATATATCTTTTTTTTAAAAATATTACTTTATTAAAAAGTTAATTTTAAAAATAATTAAAGTTAATTTTTAATTTATCTAGAAATTACTATAGATAAAAATAAAAAACCTTATTAATTAAGGTTTCAAATTCATTTTTGGTGGAGCATAGGAGGATCGAACTCCTGACCTTCACGGTGCAAACGTGACGCTCTCCCAGCTGAGCTAATGCCC
>CANQMV010000066.1 GCA_947625085.1 uncultured Bacilli bacterium | reverse complement strand
TTTTTAGTTCGCTTTTTTATTGCCGAAAAGTTGCTGAAAACTTCAAACCTTACCATTTTTATAAAAAAATGATATAACCCGAGTTTGACAGTTAAAATTATCAAAAAACACCACTTTGCCCATTGTTAATAAGGCTTTGTGATGTTTTTGTTTTTGTACAGACAAAACACCTAAATTTCTTTTCTCAATATTGAATTCCTAAACTCTGTAACTTCTTGTTTACTAGGCGGTTTGCCGTCATCGTACTTTTTTAAATAGCCTAAATTTTTAATAATTTTTCTTTTTTGATTTTTTTACACCATTTTCATTAACAGTATAATTTTCTACAATTCTTAAATACAAACAACACAATCACTATATTTTCTATACAATAATAATATACCATATTTAATATAGAAAGAAAAGCCTAATTTCAACAAAAATTAAACTTTTTTCTTTTCTTCAACTGTCAAACTCGGGTTTTAGTCGAACTTTTTAGTTCGCTTTTTTATTGCCGAAAAGTTGCTGAAAACTTCAAACCTTACCATTTTTATAAAAAAATGATATAATAAATTAAATTATTATATAGAAAATAAAAATGAAAGTGAGTGAATAAAATGGATATTTTTTTAGAAAAAGTAACTATTGATTATAAAGACACCTTATACAGACTATTACAATATTCACTTTTTGAAGAAAGTGAATATGATTTAAATGAGATGAATGATAACGCTATATTTGAATATAAATATTTTAATAAATATTTCACCGACGAAGGTAGAGATGCTTACTTTATAAGAGAACAAAATACTAATAAATTGTTAGGATTTGCGATGGTAAATACTTATATGCAAATTTTTGATAATGGCCACAGTATAGCAGAATATATGGTTATTCCAAAATATAGAAGAAATAAAATTGGTAAAAAAGTTGCTACAGAATTATTTAATAAATATAAAGGGAATTGGGAAGTAAAACCATCATTTAATAGTAATAAAGCATATTTATTTTGGAAAAATGTAATTGAAGATTATACCAATAGCAATTTTGAATTTAAGAATGGAATATTTACTTTTACTAATTAGAATGTAAGTAAAACACAACAAAAGTTCAATTAAAAGGTCCAACTTAAGAGACACTAAATACCAACAAGAATTAATGAAAGATAAAAAAATTATAACAAAAACTTTAAAAAAAGACTACGACATTTTCGAATAATCATAGTCTTTTTACATACTAAGTTTATAACAAATTAAAAACGCACTTGCAAATTGGTAACAAAATTATAAACACTATTTTAAAAGCAAAATTACAATAACAACAAATACTAACAAAAATACCAAGCCTAACCCAATAAATGATAAAACCTTTTTACAATATTTTAAATAATCAGCTTTGGCTTCTTGTCTATCAATTTTAATTTCATCATAAATATTATCAACTTTTACTTTATCAAAATTATTAGATATCCAATTTTCATTATAATATTTTACATCATCTTTACTATATGTGTATTTAAAACCAATTGGGAAAAATCCAAAAGAGTGACCACCTGCCCATAACATAAAACACTCGCCAATAACAGCAGAAAGTGCAATAACCGAATCTAAATTTTTATATTCATCTAACAAGAAAAAATATCTTCTACCACTATGTTGTGGAAAAATTATTTGAGCAATTTGCTTGTCATTATCAAAAATAGAAATATTTTCAATTATTCCAGTTGCTTTTTCATAGCAAATAAATTCATGATTTTCAAATTCAATTGTATTACTATCAAGTTTACATTTAACCTCATTATTAATATCAATAAACTCATATTGATTTATTTTTATTTTTTTTACATAATAAAGAAGTTTTTCATCTTTTGTTGTAATAATATAAGTATCTTTAGATGGTAAATTCATATTAGTCCAATTTCTACCTGCTAAATATTTTTCTTCTTCATTTACTTTTATAGCAAATTTATTATTTTTAATATGTTCTATTTTAATTATCATATCAACTACCTCTTTTTATTTTCATAATCCATTTATTTTATTTATATAATTTTATCTTTTTAAACAAATTAAATAATTCCATTACAAACCAAACTGCTTTTTAGTTATTCCTTTAATTTTATTATATATTTCCATCATTTATAATAATTATATCAGGTAATTTAATGTAAGTTAAGTTCTAAACTTTTTTATATTTCTAAATCTTATCAAAGACACTATACCGGAAATTATTTCTAAAAGATTACCAATAATACCAACATATGCCCCAACTACATAATTATAATAAATCCAAATAAAGGCTGCAACTAATAAAACTATCCTAATCCAGTTAGAATTTTTCATATATGAAGCTATTGTATAAAAAATAGTTATTACGATTGGAATTAATGATAAATAATCTTTAAAAGATAATATACCTAATAACAATAAAGAAAAAAGAAAAAAAATTAACCAAAATTGAGGAATATCTTCATTATTTTTTCTTTTTAACGAAAATAAAAAACATCTAATACAAGAAATAAAATTCATAGAAGCAGCGGATATCGCTCCTAGTAAAAAATATTCGATTGCATACATTAAATTAGCAACAGCCTGTAAAAATAAAATTTTATACTGCCTTTTATTTTGAATACTTAAAGTCCACAATGAAATAGCAATAAGTCCTATTATTTGAGCTAAAAGATTATTCTGATACATACTTATCATCTCCATTTAAAAACAATAATTACATTTTACCAGAAAATTCTCTTTTTTTCGATACAATATAAAAATTTTATATTATTTGACAATTTCAATTTTCGTATTTTCAGTAAAAATACTTCTATAAGAAAGAATATTTAAATTATCATCTAAACTTTCACCAATCTGAGAAGATTTTAATGAAGATATATTTTGAAGAATTACATCATCATAAGAAACATTTTCTAATTTAGACTTTACTTTTACTTTCATATTTTTAGTTAATTTACTAACATCATAAGTTTTTAAAGATGTATAACTATTGTTTTTAGAATCTTCTTTTAAAATTTTTACTACCCAACCACCTTGAAAATAAATCTCGTAAAATTCAGGAATATTACTATTTTTATTTTGAGAAATTTTTGTTATTTTATCAGTAAATTCAACATAATTACCTTTATAATTTTTAGAAAATTTTTCTTTATCTTGATTATAAATTTTAACTATTTCTTTACTTGTAATTTCTATTTCTCCTAACTCTTTAGTTGTAATTGTTGCTTTCGAAAGATTATTATTTTTACATCCTGTTAAAATAATAAAGAAAATACTTATGATAATTAATAACTTTTTTTTCATATAAACTCCTTGTAGATAGTATAACATATTATTTATTTTTTTATTTTAATTTTTGAATTACAATCATTACAACAGGTGTTACTAATGAAGAAGTGGTTGCTAAAGAGTCAACTGAAGGTCCTTCGACAACAATTGGATTTTTTCCTAAATTAGTTAATTCAATCCATTCATTGCCAGATAAAGTTATAATTACAGACCCCGTTACTAAAGTAGGCTCTTCTCGACCATAAATAGAAGTTCCACCATATATTTTATCTTCTCCAACTCTTTTTATGCCAATTGAAATAATATTAGAATCTTTATCTGGACTTAAAGGAGTAACACTTCTAACTTGAGCCATAAAGTCAACTCTATATATTCCTGCTTGATAAATAGTTATCGTATCATTTACTAAACTAATATAAAAATTAGAATCTGTATCAACCGTTTTTTCTTTTAAAGGTAAATTATATTTAGACTGAACAGTATAACTTCCTCTTTCGATATCTTTAGAAGTTGTTAAGAAAAAACCGACTGGCATATCTAAAGTTCCAGGTGCTCCTTGAGGACCAGGGTCGCCTTTTGGACCTGGTTCCCCTTTTGGACCTATTGGCCCTTGAATTCCTGGTACTCCTTGAAGGCCTTGTTCCCCCTTTGGTCCCATCTCTCCTGTTGCTCCCTTTTCGCCAGTTGGACCCATGTCTCCTTTTTCACCCTTTGGACCTCGAATAATTCCAACATTAACCCATTTATTATTTTCCTTAGACCATACATATAAATTATCACCGACTAAATAAGAATCACCAGGTGATGCAGTTGGATGATTTTTTTCTAATTCTTGACTAGTCTTATAATAACCTAAAATAGTGACACTAGTTCCATCTGTTCCTTGAGGCCCCATTGGCCCAGTCGGTCCTTCTAAACCCGTATCTCCCTTTTCTCCTTTTACCCCTTGCTCGCCTTTTGGTCCACGAATTACTCCAACATTTAACCATTTTCCTTCATTTAATGACCATACATAAAGAAAATCACCAACAATATAAGCATTACCAACTTCACCAGTAGGATGTGCTTGCTTTAATTCATCTTCATTTACATAACTACCTAAAATAGTTGTTGGTCTTCCGTCTCTTCCTTGAGGACCCATCGGACCCCTTGGTCCAGTTATTCCTATAATTCCTATCATTTTGGTATAATGCTTTTTATTATAATTAAAATTTTCTGACTCTTCACTTTCTTTTAGAAAATCATTTTCAAAATCATTCATAAGTATACCCCCTTATGATATTTTATGTTTTAATAACTAAACGGTAACAAATAGAAAAACTACCTAAATTTAAATTTTAGGTAGCAAACTTCTTTTATTAACTTCTAGCTCCTCCATCAACACTTAACAATTCACCCGTTATATAACTTGCTAATGGACTTGCTAAAAATAAAAAGGCATTACTGATATCATCCGGAGTTCCAATTCTTCCTAATGGAATTGTTTTAATTAAAGGTTCTATCATTTCTTTTGGTAAATTTTTCACCATATCAGTTTCAATAATACCAGGAAGAACTGCATTAACTCTAATTCCATAAGGAGCAAGCTCTCTTGCTAAAGATTTCGTGATTCCATTAACAGCAAATTTACTAGCCGGATACATAACTCCACTTGGTTGTCCATAAATACTTACCATAGAACTAGTATTAATAATTACTCCTTTAGTATCTTTTAAAAATGGTAAAGCAACTTTTGAAGTAACAAAAACTGATTTTATATTTAAATTGCTAATTTTATCATACTCTTCTTCAGTAAAATCTTCCAATTTAGTTTTAGAAGAAATTCCCGCATTATTTATTAAAATATCTATTTTTTTCCATTTAGAGTTTACCTTATCAAAAACCTCTTTAACTTCCAATTCATTATTTAAATTAGGACAAAAGCCAATTACTTCGTAATCTTTATTAATTTTTTCTAACTCAGAAATAGCCTTTAAAACCGTCTCTTCTCTTGACCCAAGTAAGGCAACTTTACAACCATTATCCAAAAACTTTTTAACAATGGAAAAGCCAATTCCTCTCGTTCCCCCTGTAATAATAGCCACTTTATTTTCTAAAAACATATCAATCATCTCCAAAAACATTATAGCATTGCAATTTATTTATGTAAATTAATCTAAATTAAAAAGGAAAAATAAATTTTTTATTTACTTTCCTTTTTCTTAGAATCATCTAGAATATTATAAAATTCTCTGATTTTGGTCTCAATTTCATCTCGAAGGGCTATATTTTGTTTTAATAACAGTTTAACATTTTCTTTTCCTTGACCAAGTTTTTCCCCATTATATGAAAACCATGCACCTGATTTTTCAATTACTTGAGCTTCAACACCCAAATCAACAATCTCCCCTTCTTTACTTACTCCTTCTCCATACATAATATCAACAGTCGCCGTTCTAAATGGCGGAGCTATTTTATTTTTAACAACTTTAACATTGGTTTTATTACCAGCAACCGAATCTCCTATTTTTATTTGTTCAGATTTTCTAACATCTAATCTAATTGATGAATAAAACTTTAAAGCTCTACCACCAGGAGTAGTTTCAGGATTTCCAAACATAATTCCAACCTTTTCTCGTAATTGGTTAATAAAGATTGCAATAGTCTTAGTTTTATTTATAGTTCCCGAAAGTTTTCTTAAAGCTTGAGACATAAGTCTAGCTTGAAGTCCAACATGGGAATCTCCCATTTCTCCATCTATTTCTGCTTGAGGTACTAAAGCTGCTACTGAATCGATTACAATTATATCAATAGTATTACTTCGAACAAGTGCCTCACAGATTTCTAAGGCTTGTTCTCCTGTATCTGGTTGAGCAAGTAAAAGTTCGTTTATATCAACTCCCAAATTTTTAGCATAAACCGGGTCTAAAGCATGTTCAGCGTCGATAAAAGCAGCCCTGCCCCCTTTTTTTTGAACTTCTGCAATAGCATGAAGAGCAAAAGTTGTTTTTCCACTTGATTCAGGTCCAAAAATTTCAATTATTCTTCCCTTAGGATAACCACCAGCTCCAAGAGCAATATCAAGTGATAAACTTCCACTTGGTACAACTTCAACCTTAGCATGAGTATTATCACCAAGTCTCATAACTGCCCCTTTTCCAAATTGTTTTTCAAGTTCTGCTAAAACACTCTCAAGTGCCTTATCAGCATTTTTTGTATTATTCATATTCCTCCTTGCAAAATAATCCTTTATTCCTAACTTAATTGTATCTTGTTTAATCTATAAAATCAAGAAAATTTACGTCTTTATATGGTAATTTTTTTATCCCCTAAAAAAGTTCGTTTGAAAATTCAGATAAGAAATTCTAGTACCTAATTAAATACAAAAAAATAAATAACAAACCAAATATAAAATTAGCAAAATATTCAAATTAAGTTTATAATATTGTATTAGTTGGAATAAACAAAGTATCAAAAAGTTCTTGCCAATAAAAAAAATAAAATATATAATAATGTGGCAAGAGTGAGGATATAAAAATGCAACAATTCAAAACTTATATCTTTAGATTATATCCGGATCGCGACCAAAAGAAAAAACTTAATTCTTTTCTTGGTACTACAAAGAAATTCTACAATTATATTAAGATAAATAAAATATTAAAAGAAAATGATGTTGTTTTCTTAGAAAATTTAAAA
>CANQMV010000065.1 GCA_947625085.1 uncultured Bacilli bacterium | reverse complement strand
CATCAATTACATTACCATCTTTATCTTTGACAACTAAAGTTGCTCCTGGTAATTCAGCATTGTTAGTTATATCTTTTTTACTAATTTGAACTTTAGTAACAACTTCTTTTTCATAAGTTAAAACTATTTCATTGCTTGCAACGGCTGTTCTTTCTTCAAAAGTTCTAGTTGGTGCAATATCTTGGTATTTACTATTACCAACACTATAGTAATATAGTTTATAACTTACACCTTCACTTTCAACTTTTAATGATACGCTACCTTTTCCATTAACTATGCTATCAGCTTTAACATAAACATTAAAGGTTTCATTAGCATTAAAAGTCGTTTTTTCTTCTCCGCTTGTACTCTTTATTGTCGTACCAGCTGGAGCATTAACTAATTTTACAGTATAACTTGAAACAGTATTTTTAAGTTCAACCTTAATATTATCTGAAACAAAATAACCTAAATCATTATTTAAACTCATAGTGCTATTTGCTACTGAAACAGTAACAGAAGCTTTACTATCAGAATTTGCAGTATTAATAGTTTTTGCAGCTTGGACTAATTTAAATACTTCGGCTTTCATTCCAGTTGAACTAGCAGTAAAAGTTGTACTCTTCCAGTTGTCACTTCCTCTTGTTTCATCAAAATATTCCCAAATAGCAGCTTGGGTAATGTAATAATCTTTTTTATCATTACCTGTCATAGATTTATTTGGATAACCATTTTGAATAATATAAGCTAATCCCTTATCGGTTATTTCTCCAGCAAGTGGTATAGTTTTTCCACTTGGAACAGTTGTATTAATATTGCTAACGCAATAACCAAGTGTACCATCACTTAACTCTTTACGATAAAAGTTATAACCACTAATATAGTCAGTCCCTTTAGCTTCTGAAAAGTAATACATACTTGATTTACTTTTCATAGTAATAGAATCAGGTGCAACTTGTGCATTAACATTTAATACACTTACACTAGTAATCAAAGTAATTAACATCAAAGCCATAAAAATTAATTTATTTACATTTTTCATATATTTCCCCCCTTAATCATTATGACGTCTCATATTATACTACAAACTTATTAAAAAATCAAGTTCTTTTAAAAAAATTACAATTTTAAATTTTTCCAATTTATTATATGCTTAATAATTATTCTAATATTAATCAAAAAAATCCCGTTAAAATGAGATTTTTTTAGTTATTCTTTATTATTTTTATCAAGATTATTTTTATCAAGTTCAACAAAATATTGATAACGTTCTTTAGCATTTATAAAATTATTCTCTAAAAGCGTTTCATATAAACTAGGATTTAATTTTTTTAAGGTTCGATATCTATCTTCTCCAGTAATAAATTCTTGATATTTTTCAAATTTAGAATCTGAATCAAGTGAGAAGCCTTTTTCAGGATGATATCTAAATAATGGAAAGTAACCTGATTCAACTGCTAATTTTTGTTCATAAGCTGAATCCATTCCCTTTAATATTCCATGAGCAATACAAGGTGCATAAGCAATTATAATACTAGGTCCGTTATAGGATACTGCTTCTTTAAAGGTTCTTATAGTATGAGTCATACTAGCTCCTAAACTAACAGTTGCAACATAAGCATTCTTATAAGTTAAAGCAATTTTGGTTAAATCTTTTTTATTAGTCATTTTTCCATAAGCTGCAAATTTAGAAACTGAACCCATTTGACTTGATTTACTTGCTTGCCCACCAGTATTTGAATAAACTTCCGTATCAAGCACTAAAATATTAACATTATAATTATTAGCTAGTACATGGTCAATTCCAGAAAAACCAATATCATATGCCCAACCATCACCACCTACCATAAAAAACGTTTTTTCTTTAATAAAATTTTTAAATGGTAATAACTTTCGGTCCCTGGTTTCAATAACATAATCATATAAGTTTTTATCATAACCTTCTTCATGACTTAAATATTTTTTAAATAATTGTTGTTCAACAAGAGAGGAATCATCCATCTTTTCTTCTAAGATTTTTTTAATTGTATCTTTCATTGTTAAATCAGCAATACACATTCCAAGTCCAAATTCTGCATTATCTTCAAATAATGAATTAGCCCAAGGAACTTCAAATGCCATTGAGGGGTATGATGCTGAATAAATAGATGAGCAACCAGTAGCATTAGCAACAATCAAATTATCACCAAAAAGTTGAGTAATTAATTTTAAATAAGCCGTTTCTCCACAACCAGCACATGCTCCCGGATATCTAAATTTTGGTTTTATAAATTGACTACCTTTAATTGTAAATTTATCTAAAACATCTTTTTCAGAAATATTTTTTTCTAAATATTCAAAGCGTTTTTGTTCATTACTATCGATTAATTGTTGACTATCGCGAATTTCTATGGCTTTTTGACCTTTTTTACCCGGACAAACATTTCGACATAATCCACAACCAGTACAATTAGCAATATTTACAGCAATACAAAATTTATATAATTTATTTTTAATTGACGTTTCAATGCAACTCTTTTTAACATACTCAGGAGCTTTATTATATTCTTCTAAAGAAAGTAAGAATGGTCTAATTACTCCATGTGGACAAACAAAAGAACACATATTACAACTAATACAATTTTCTTTTAAGTAACAAGGTGCAACTAAAGAAGTATATCTTCTTTCTAAACTTGAAGTTGCAGGAGGAGTCATTCCATCATAATTATCAATAAATGATGAAACTGGAATTTTTCCCCCAAGACGTTGTTCTAAAACTTCAAAAATTGTCATTTCTGATTTATCTTTTTCAATTTCAAAAATATCTTTTCTAGAAATTACAACTTCTAAATAATTATCTAAAACTTTGGAAATAGCTTGTAAATTTTTCTCTAAAACATCATTACCTTTATTTTTAAATTTATGTTCTAAACTCTTTTTAATCTCTAAAGAAGCATATTTAAAATCAATAATTCGACATAATTTAAAAATCAATACTTCCATAATAGCACTAATTTTGCCAGGAAGACCAACCTCATTTGCAATTTTTCCTGCATCAATTATATAAAATTTGATTTTTTTATCTCGTAAAATACTTTTATCTTTATTAGAAAGAAATTTTAAAATCTCTTCTTTTGATTTATTAGTATTTAAAATAAACATACCTTCTTCTTTAATTTTATCTAATAAATCAAACTTCTTTAAATAGCTATCTTTAGTAACAATTAAAGTATTAGCTGATGTAACATAATAAGTTGCTCTAATAACTTCTTTGCCAAATCTTAAATGTGAAATCGTAACCCCACCTGATTTTTTAGAATCATATTCAAAGTAACCTTGAACATAGGCATTACTTCCTTCACCAGTTATTTTTATAATATCTTTTGAGGCTGATACCATTCCATCTGATGCAAATCCATAAATTAACATTTCATAATTTTTACTTGGAATATTAAATTTAGGAGTTTTTAAACTTAACTTGGTTACATCATCGATAATTCCAATTGTAAATCCATTAAAGATTTTACCATTATTCATATAATCAAAAATAGCTTTTATTTGACTTGGATTAGTATCTTTTCCAGATAAACCAAATCTTCCCCCATATACTTCAATATTAAGTTTTTGTTCTTTTACAAAACTTACAACATCAAGATAAAGAGGAGCATTACTACCTTGTTCTTTAGTTCGGTCCAAAACCGCTATTTTTTTAACACTTTGAGGAAGAACTTTAAGTAAATATTTAGTTGAAAATGGTCTATATAAATGTACTTCAATAAGCCCATAATTTAAACCTTGACTATTTAAATAATCAATTGTTTCTTTAATTGTTTCACAAACACTTCCCATTGCAACAATAATATTTGCAGCAGTTGGACTTCCATAATAATTAAATGGTTTATAGTTCTTTCCAGTTATTTTATTAATTTCTTGCATATAATTATTAACAATATCTGGTAAGGCATCATAATTTTTATTTTTCGCCTCAGCATACTGAAAATAAACATCATCCATTTGACAAGTTCCAAAAGTATTTGGATTATCAATATTTAAACCCCGATTACGAAATTTTTCTAATTCTTTATAATCAATTAATTTTTTTACTTTTTCTAAATCTATTACTGAAACTTTATCAAGTTCATGACTAGTTCGAAAACCATCAAAAAAATTAATGAATGGAATATGCCCTTTTATAGCTGATAAATGACTAACACTGGTTAAATCCATAACATCCTGTGGAGAACTATTAGCAAGAATTGCAAAGCCAGTTTGTCTTGTTGCATAAATATCTTGATGGTCACCCATAATTGATAAAGCATGCGTTGCTAAACTACGAGAGGCAACGTGAATTACTAAAGGAAGCCCTTCTCCTGCGATTTTATACATATTAGGTATCATTAAAAGTAAACCTTGACTTGCCGTATAAGTAGTTGTTAAAACTCCACTTAATAAACTACCATGAACCATCCCAATTGCTCCAGCTTCACTTTGCATTTCAACAACTTTAACATGAGAATTAAAGAAATTTTCTTTAGTAGCACTATCTTTATCAACATATTCAGCCATTGGACTAGCTGGAGTTATTGGATAAATTCCCGCAAGTTCCGTAAATTTATATGAAACATAACTACATGCTTCATTCCCATCCATTATTTTATACATAAATTACCACCACCACAAAAAAATTATATCACAAGAAAAATAAAAATAATACGAAAATTTCTTGTTTTCCAAATAATAACATAAAATATTATTTTTATTTTAAATATATTTAATTTTATGTTAGTAAAAACAATTTATTTACGTATTAAATTTTCTATTTTAAAGTAATAGTTGGATATTCATATAATTTTTCTTGATTTAGTTTTGTTGTTTCATAACTCATCTCCCGAATTGGAACTTCTAAATTAATAGTTCGAAGAACAATTATCATTTCTTTTAATTGATTATAATATTTAACAAGCATTTTTAAATTATTTCTTGATAATTTTTCTTTGAAAGATAACTCTTCTAAACTAGAGATATATTTTAATATTCTAATATCAAAAGCTTTAAAATTTTTATTGCTAATTCTAGTGCTTGCTAAAAATTCATTTTCATAATTAGTTGAATTTCTATAAGCAGAAATTTGACTTGAAATCAAAATATCAACTAAATTAAGAACAAAAGGATTATAAATATTTCTATCACTTCTTACATCTTCTAACCCAACAAGAGCAAGTGATATCTCATCTAATCCATTAACATGATAATCATCTAATAAAATTTTTCTAACTTGTTCACTAATTTTTTCAGAAAATAAATTTGCTTTTTCTTGGTTTGAGAGAATTCCATAACGGATAATAGAACTCATTTTTTCATATGGTGCGTTATGATGATAACAATCTTCTTTTATTTCCTTATCTATTTCTTGACATGATTTTATTTTTTCTTTAATGTATTCTAAAATATCTTGATAATTAACCTCTTCTTGATTCATAATAAATCCCCCCATTTTAAAACTTGAAAAAAGAAGCTATTTGGCTTCTTCTTGAGCTCTAATTTCTCTAATTACTGTTACTTTTATTGTTCCAGGATATTGCATTTCTTTTTCAATTTTTTCACGAACATCACGAGCAATTTTGTAACTTTTTAAATCATCAACTTCTTCTGGCTTAACAATTACACGAAGTTCTCGACCAGCTTGAACAGCAAAGGTTTTTTCAATTCCATCAATTCCCTCAGTTACTTTTTCTAATTGTTCTAAGCGTTTTAAGTAATTTTCAAGTGAATCATTTCTTGCTCCTGGACGAGAAGCTGATAAGGAATCACATATAGAAACAATCGTTGCTATAACGGAAGTTGGTTCAGTATCTCCATGATGAGAAGCAATTGCATTAATAACTTCTTCTGGTTCATTATATTTTTTAGCTAAATCAACGCCAATTTCTACATGACTACCTTCAATTTCATGGTCAATTGCTTTTCCGATATCATGAAGTAACCCTGCTCTCTTGGCAAGCATAACATTTTCACCTAACTCACCTGCTAAAAGACCGGCTAGTTCAGCAACTTCAATTGAATGCGTTAAAGCATTTTGCCCATAACTAGTTCGAAATTGAAGTTTACCAATAATAGTTACCAACTTAGGGTCTACTTTCGTTAATCCTAATCGAAATAAGGCATTATTTCCATATTCAATAATTTTTTCATTCATTTCTTTAGATACTTTATCGTACAATTCTTCAATTCGCGTTGGATGAATTCTTCCATCTTTTATTAAAGTCTCTAAAGTAATTCTGGCAATTTCTCGTCTTAAAGGGTCAAAACTTGATAAAACAACGGCTTCTGGAGTATCATCAATTATTAAATCAACTCCCGTAATAGCTTCAATTGTTCGAATATTTCGACCTTCTCTACCAATAATTCGTCCTTTCATTTCATCATTCGGTAAACTAACAACTGTAATTGTTTGTTCCTCTGCAACATCTGCAGCATATCTTTGCATAGATAAAACAAGCATTTCTCGCGCTTTTTTATCACATTCTAATTTAGCTTCATTTTCTCTTTCTTTTATGTAATTAGCAATTTCTAAATCCATTGATAAACGAACTTTTTCCATTACTAATTCATGTGCTTCTTCTTTCGAAATTCCAGATAATTCCTGCAATATTTTAATTTGTTCATTTTTTATTTCTTCAACTTTGGCTTGCTCTTCTAAAATAGCAGTTTGTTTTAAAGTAATCTTAGATTCCCGTTCATCTAAAGTTTCTTCTCGTTTTTGAAACATTAAATCCCGTTTATCCATATTAGCTTCTCTTTGATTTAAACGACTTTCTGCTTCCTTCATTTCTTGTTTTTTTTCTTTTATTTCTTTTTCAGTATCTAATTTTAATTTATGTAATTCTTCTTTCGTTTCTAAAACTGAATCCCGTTTAATCTTGTCAGCTTCTTTTTTGGTGTCTTCTAAAATTTGTTTACTTTTTTTACTTATTAAATTGCCACGTACAGCATTAACAACAAGTATAAGTAACGCTCCAACCACCATTCCAACAAAAGCAATCAAAATGAAAATAAGTGTATTATTCATTTTTCTTCCTTTTCTAGTATTATTCAAAATAGCAATCCCCGCATACTTCGGTTTAGTACTATGTCTTAAAATATAATCTATCTATATCAATAAAATATAAAACATAACATCTAATTTAATTTTAAGTTTTTTTCCATGTTATGTCAATAGTTTTTAACTTCAAGTC
>CANQMV010000064.1 GCA_947625085.1 uncultured Bacilli bacterium | reverse complement strand
AAAAAATATAAATAGAAAGGAGTTAATCAATTATAGAATTAATTAAAACATTTCTATAAGATTGATTATACGTGATAAAATTGAAAAAATATCTTCAAGAATTTATTTTAAATTTAGAAAACAAATTAGAAAAAAATTACAAATTTTCCATTGAGGAAAAAAACAATATTCAAATACAAATTGCTAATTTTCAACATGAAAGACTAATTCACTTATTAGTTACCTTATTTTATGCACTTTTTGCCCTTATATTAATTTTTTTAAGTTTTGATATTACAATTATTTTCATAGTTCCCTTTTTTATAGTTTTAATATTTTTACTTTTTTATGTAAAACATTATTTTTTCTTAGAAAATTCAGTTCAATATTTATATAAATTATACGATAAAATAAATACCAATTCAAAACCTAATAAAATTTAAATAAATGATAAAACTAAAATAATAATGATTTACTTATTATTATTTAAATGATATACTTTTGTGCATGATGGAGGGAATTATGGGTTTATTTACAAAAATAAAAAATTTATTTAAAAATGAAGAAAATATTGAAGAAACAAGTAAAGAGGATAAAAAAATAGAAATTACTAATAAGGAAGAAAAAACTACAACTTTAGAAGAAGTTAAAAATAATAAGGAAGAAAAACAAAATAATATAAAAGCTGATTTCGAATTTGATAATCAAGAATTACCAAAAGAAAATGATGTTAAATTATATGAAAAAGGATTAACTAAAACTAGAAATAATTTTGTTAATAGATTAATTAACTTAAATAATAAAACTAAAAAAATAACTGAAGAATACTTTGAAGAATTAGAAGAAATATTAATTGAAGCTGATATTGGAGTTAATACCGTCTTATCTTTTATTGAAAGATTAAAAAAACGAGTTAAAACTGAAAATATAACAGATTTAGAATATTTAAAAGAAGTAATAGTTGATGAATTATTTATTATTTATGTTGATAATTCTATTTTAACTAATAAAATTAATTTTAATCAAGAAGGGCCAACAGTTATTTTATTTGTTGGAGTTAATGGAGTTGGTAAAACTACAACTATTGGCAAAATAGCTAATAAGTTAATAAATGAAGGGAAAACCGTTTTAATGGTTGCGGCTGATACATTTAGAGCTGGAGCAACTCCTCAATTAGAAGAGTGGAGTAAGAGAGTTAACTGTGAGTTTGTTAAAGGAGAAGAAGGCAGTGACCCTACTAGTGTAATTTATGATGGCATTAAAAAAGGTCAAGAATTAAACATTGATGTTATCTTAATTGATACAGCTGGGAGACTACAAACTAAAATTAATTTAATGAAAGAACTTGAAAAAATGAATAAAGTAATTGGCAATTTAATTCCAAACGCCCCTCAGGAAACTTTATTAGTAATTGATGCAACAACTGGACAAAATGGAATTAGTCAAGCAAAAAATTTTAAAGAAATTACTAATATCACGGGGATTGTTTTAACAAAACTAGATGGAACCGCTAAAGGTGGTATCGTTTTAGCAATTAAAGAAGAACTAGATATTCCTGTTAAATATATTGGACTTGGTGAACAAATTAATGACCTTAGGACATTTGATATTGAAAAATATATTTATGGACTTTTTAAGGATATGATGTAGATGGAAATGGAAAAATTAATATATTTAAATAGTTTATATGATTTATATGGAACCTTATTAACTACAAAGCAACAAATATATTTTGAAGAGTATTACTTTAATAATTTATCATTTGGAGAAATAAGTGAAAAATATGGAATAAGTAGGAATGCTTGTTTTAAACAGATTAAAGAAACCGAAGAAAAATTACTTGATTATGAAAAAAAATTAAATTTATACTATAAAAAAGAGAAAATAAATGCTATAATTGCTAATATAGAAGATAATACAATAAAAGAAGAACTTACAAACTTATTTTAGGAGGAATATATGTTTGAAAAAATAGTTTATATAAGTGACCATGGAGCACATATAAAAGTAAATGGAGAACTTCAAACTAATTTGATAAATCAACATTTAGTTTTTGTAGATAATGCAAGACAAGTGGTATCAGAAGTTGAATATGTTCATGATGATATAGTTGAAGCCCGTTTTATTGGAGAAATTATTGATGGTAAATTTCAAGGTGGAATAATTAGTAAGCCAAGTTTAAATTCTCAAATTAGATTTTTAGAAGAATCAGAAATTTTAATGATAACTGGTAGTAATCAATTTGGAAATATGTCAATTGGAGTTAGTCCATTTTATGATAATAAACCAGTTTACATGAGTATCAATAATTTATTTAGTAATCACTTAACTATTTTAGGTAATTCAGGAAGTGGAAAAAGTTATGGAACGACTAGACTTTTACAATCAATTTTTCAAACTCCAAATTTCTTTCCTTATAAAGCAACTATTATTCTTTTTGATAATAATGGTGAATATATAAATGCTTTTAATAATATAAATCAAGTAAATCCTAATTATCATTTTAAAGTTATTACAACGAGTAATTATAATAATTATGAAAAATTAAGTATACCGATTTGGCTTTTAAATATAGATGATTTAGCTCTTTTACTTAAAGTTGAAAAAGTTAGTCAATTAACCCTTTTAGAGAGAATGATAAAACTTGCTAAAGTATTTTCTTTAAATGATGAAGTAAGTTATAAATATAAAAATCATATTATTGCCAAAGCCATGTTATCAATATTTTATTCAAATAAATTGCCTAATACTAAACGTAATGATATTTTTGATATCTTTAATACTTGTACAACCAATGAATTTAATATGGAAGCAGTAGTACAAGGAGCAGGTTATACAAGAAAATTTAGAGAATGTTTTAATGTTGATAGTCAAGGAAACTTTACAGAAAGTATTTTAGTATCAAAATATATTGCTTCATTTGTTGACCCAGCTCTTGATAATTATGAACCAACTACTTTTAATAAATATACGTTAGAAGATTTAGAGAAAGCTTTAAATTTTACTTTAATAAGTGAGAATTGGTTAAATAATGAGAATACTTATGGAGATAGTATTGCTATTAAAGTAAAACTTCATTCATTAATTATCAGTGAAAATAAAAAGTTTTTTGATTATCCAAACTTTATTGGAGTTGAAGAATATTTATCAAGTTTAGTAATTCAAAATGGTCAAAAGTATCAACTTTTAAATATTAATTTAGAAGATATTGATGATAGTGTTGCCAAAGTTATTGTTAAGATATTTTCAAGAATAATCTTTGAATATACGAAGTCTTTAACAAATAGAGCGACTATTCCATTTAATTTAGTAGTTGAAGAAGCTCATCGCTATATTAAAAGTGGAGAAGATATTGATATAATTGGCTATAATATATTTGATAGAATTGCTAAAGAAGGACGTAAGTATGGAATATTATTAACTCTTATATCTCAAAGACCAGTTGAGCTTTCAGAAACCGTTATGTCTCAATGTGCTAATTTCTTGATTTTTAAAACTACTCATCCAAGGGATATTGAATATATTGGTAAAATGGTTCCAAATATAACTGAAGAAATTGTTGAAAAACAAAAATCTTTACAACCAGGTTATTGTTTATGTTTTGGTTCTGCGTTTAAAGTACCTTTAATTTTAAAAGTTAATTTACCAAATCCAGTTCCATCAAGTGCTAACTGTGATGTTTTAAAAACTTGGACAGTTAATCAATAGGTGATTCGGTGACAAAACATGAAAATAGAAGTGTCTTATTAAAAAATACAAAATATTTTATTATAAAATTTATTAGCAGTTTGTTTATAAGAATTTTCTTATTAGTAATACCAATTTATTATAGTTATGGAATAGATGAAATAACAAGAGGAAATTTTAGAGCTGCTTATCACATGATAATAATGTTTTTTGTCTTTACAGTTTTATATAGAATTGCTGAAATTATTAATCAAATAACTTATTATTATCTTTATGCTAATTTATACAAAACCTATTTAGAAGTTGGACTTTTAAAAACTTGTAATAATTCAGTTTATAGCTTATCAAGATTTAGTTTATCAGAATATAGTAATATCATGAGTGAAGATTTTGAAACTTTAAGTGATTATTATGCTACATTAGTTATTCGAATTGTTGAAATTATGGAAGCTATTTACATTGTTATTTATTTCTTTACTATAAATATTTTAATAGGTTATTTGACATTGTTTGTTTGTCTTGTAGTTTTATTTATTTTAATATTTTTTAATCCAATTATTGCTAGAACAAATCAAAATCGCAAAAATCGTCATGATAAAAGAATTAGTTTATTTCAAGAATTACTTTTATCAGTAAAAGAAATTAAAGGTTTTAATATTTTTAATGTTGTTAAAGAACGGACTATGACAACAATTGCTGATTATATTAAGTGGAATAATAAATTAAATATAGATAAATATAATTTAAAACAAGTTACCTTAGGACTTATTGATATTTTTCAATTTATTGCAATGATGATTGGAATAAAACTAATTGTTGATGGACAAACAACGCTTGGGGTTTTAACAATTATTTATAGTTATTATACAAAGTTAAATACACTTTTTACTTCAATAATTACGCTTTTTGAAAGTAATATAAACGTTAAGGTAGCAAGAATTAGAATTCATAAATTATTTCAATATGCAAGTATTAATTATGGGGATTTTAAAGAAAGTGAAGTTAAAGGAAAGATTGAATTTCAAAATGTTTTATATGGTAATAGAGAAGACCCAATTTTAAATGATGTTAGTTTTACTATTTATCCAAATACTATTACGGTAATAACTGGACTTGCTGGAAGTGGCAAAAGTGGTATTTTTGATTTATTATTGAGATATAATAGACAACATATTGGAAATGTTTTAATAGATTCAGTAGCAACTCTTAAATATGATTCAAAACAAATTGCTGATATTGTTAGTGCTGTAAGAAAAAATCCAACTTTTTTTAATATTAGTATTCGGGATAATTTAAGCATATTTGATTCTAATTTTGAAAATATAATTTATCTTTGTAAAGAATTTGGAGTTCATGATTATATAATGGCTTTAGAAAATGGTTATGATACTGTTTTATTAACCGATGCAACGAATATTAACAATGATGTAAAATATGTTTTAGCAATAATTAGAGTATTACTTAAAAGAACTAAAATTATGCTTTTTGATGAAACTTTTGATTATTTAAGTCGAGATATAAATGTTCATGTTTTAGATTATTTAAAGAATTTAAAAGGTGAAAATACAATTGTTATTATTTCGCGAAATAAAGAAATAATAAAAGCTGATTATATTGATGAAGTAATCGTTTTAGATAATAATAAGGTAATAGGAGTTGGTAATCATAAAAATTTAGTTAAGGAAAATTCTAATTATAAAAAAATATTTGACAAATTATAATACTTTTCTTGAAAAAACATCTAAAATTTGATATTATGTTTTTATGGATAATAGGAGATGTTATGATGAACTTTGAACCAGTTAAAAAACTTAAAGAAAATAACAAGCGAAAAATGATTTTTTTGGTTTTAACTATTATTATGTGTTTAGGTATTTCGTTTGGAGCAACTTATTTTATTTATAATAATTCAAGTTCTAAAGATAATACTATAGAGTCGGGGCTTGTTAGTATAGATTTTACTGAAAAAAGTGAAAATATAAATTTAGCTACTGTTCCAGTAACGGATGAAGTTGGTCTTTTAAATGACCCATATGTATTTACTTTGGAAAACACTAGTGAAATTCCAATTAATGCGAAAATTCAAATTCAAAAAAATGAAAGTACAACAATTGCTTTAAGTTCAGTAAAATGCGGAATATATATTGATAATAGTTTAATAGAAATAACAAATTTAGGAGAAATGGCTACTGATGGTACAATTTATACTATTGAAGAATTTCAACCTAATTCTCCAGTTGAGGTTAAATTAGTATTTTGGATTGATTATTATTATGAAACACCAGGTCAAGTTTTTAATGCTATTATTAAAGTAACTGGTGAAAGTTATGATATTATTGTAGATAACAGTGAAGAAGGTGCTTAAGATGGTAAAAAATTATCTTAAATTAAATCTAAAAAAAGTTGACAAATTGTCAACCATGGGGGGGGTATAGTACTTAAATATCAAGTAAATCCTAGAAACTTAAGAGAATAACACTTAAAAAATTGGTAAGAAAATTACCAAGTTTTTAGGTGTTTTTTAAGTTAAAAAAGAAAGAAGGATTTTATGAGTATAAGAAATCAAAAGAAACTAATTATCTTACTTGCCGTTTTTACAATAATAGTAATAGCATTTAATAAATCATATGCACTTTTTCAAGCAACAGCAGTATCAGATAAACCAGTAGTTCAGATAACAACACCTGATAAATTGCCTTTAAGTTTAGTTGTTAAAAATAAAATAGTTAAATATGAGGAATCTAGTAAAGATACTTTTCAAGGAGGCCTTATAGCAATAAACACAGATAGTTTTTTATATAATGAGAAAGATTCTAGCCAAAATATTAGAGAATATAGATATTCTGGATTAAATGTTGACAATTATGTATATTTTAATTGCAAAGATGAAACAACTTATGAAACAGCTAGTTCTAATTGTGAATTGTGGCGAATTATTGGAGTATTCAAAAATAACAATTCGGGAGAAGAAAAAGTAAAAATAGTAAGAAATGAAGTATTGAATGGAATATTGCCTGAATTTTATAAAGCATATTCTAGACAATATCAAATAAAAGGCAACAGCGATAATACTGCTTATTGGAATACTTTACAAATAGAGTATGATTACAACTATAATGATTGGTCATATGCAGGGCTTCGATATTGGTTAAATTCACTTGGTGCATCTACTGGTGGATACTTGAAGATGTTTAATGCGGTAGACAAGAATATGATAGAAAAAGAAGTTTGGCATTTAGGTGGTTATCCTTATGACGGGAATTCACTAGATGTTATATATAAAGATGAAAGAAGCTCATACTATCTTTATGGCGGAAATTCTTCATCATCTTATGATGAAATAGGCTTAATGTATCCAAGTGATTATGGATATTCAGCGAATAGTAATTATTGGGATAGTAATATAAATGATTATGATGAAGCTGCTAAAACAACTAGTTGGCTTCAAATGGCTAATCATGAAAATTCTGAGTGGTTTATATCACCATCTACTGATGATGATGTAGATGCTGCTTATTGGACATCGAATGGAGGTATTGGTGGCGGAGTTTCGGTTAGATCTAATTATTTTGGTGTTAGACCAGCTCTTTACTTGAAAGCAAGTGTAAAAAAAAGTGATGGTGATGGAAGTCAAAGTAATCCTTATTTTTTATCGGCTTAATTTAATAAATCACCTTAATTAATAATGTAGATAATATGAAAAAATGTCATAAAATAATAACACTATAAATTAAGAAAAGTGTCATAAGAATATAGAATA
>CANQMV010000063.1 GCA_947625085.1 uncultured Bacilli bacterium | reverse complement strand
TCATATTTTATCACCATCTATAATATGACTTTTTCCTTTAAATCTTATTCACTGACTTTTTTATGAATTGTCTACAGTATTAGAAAATGATTATTTAAATGTTAATTAAGATATGTTATAATAAAAACGAAAAATTCGCGAAATAAACAGATTACTTAATGGAGGAGTATTTATGAATTATCAAATAGAAGAAGATGAAGTTATTTTATATGAAGGATTAGTAGAGTTTAACGTTGAATTAAATAAACCTTTAACTACTATTTTTACATTAACATCTAAAAGAATGATTTTTGAACTAGAAAAAGGATTTTTTAAAAAAACAAAAGAACTTGTAGATATAATTTATCTTAATGATATAAAAGTGTTTAATGGAGAAGTTCAGTGTAAGCAAAAATTAAATGATTTAGTAATTCAAACTTCCAAAAAGAATTTTACTTTATCGTTTAATAGTTTATTCGAAGCTAAGAAAGTAAATACCAAAGTATTAAATGCTGTAACTGGTACTACTGTTGCTGAAAGGGGTTCAAACAAAGTAAAAGGAGCTCTTGATTTAGTCGATGAAACCCTTGGTTTAGATACGAGAGGAATTGCCAAAGGACTTTTAGAAAATGGAGTTAAAGGAACTATAATTAATGGAATAAAGAAACATAAATAATTATCTTTACTAATTTTAAAGATATAAAAGTTGCTAAATAAATAAGTTTTACTTGTAGAATGAAAATTAAAAATAAAATAATTGCAGTATTTGCAATTGGAGTTAATCTTTATCTGAAAATTTAAATAAAGTATTTGAATTAAAAAATTAGAAAAATATTGTTAGGAGAAATATATGCAAGAAATAAAACCAAATAGAATCTATAAACATTTTAAAGGAAATTATTATTTAGTTATTGATATAGCGATTAATTCTGAAACTTTAGAAAAATATGTTATTTATCGAGAATTATATGGAAAATCAAAACTTTGGATTAGACCTCTTAAGATGTTTTTAGAAGAAGTTGACCATCAAAAATATCCTAATATAAAACAAAAATATCGTTTTGAACTTCAAAATATTAAAAGCATAGCAAAATAAAAATTATCCACAATTTTGTGGATAAAATAAAAATTTATCATAAAATATAATATAAAAGTCGCGGGAGCGGCTTTTATTCTTTAGAACTATTATTTTTAATCGTTGCAATTGAGTTTAAAAATAATTTTTTTTCATTTTCAGTTAATTCCAAATTAATAATGTCTTTAACTCCATCTTTATTGATAATTGCTGGTTGGCTTATAAATAGATTATGTTCTTTATTATAACAAGAAACTGTAATAACCGAGTTTTCATCACCTAAAATCGCATTTGTAATTTTAACTAAACAAATACCAATTCCAAAGTTAGTAAATCCCTTTTTTTCAATTATTTTATAAGCCGCATCACGGACATTAATATAAATATTATCAAGTTCTTCTTCGGTTAAATAGTTTTTAATCGAAACATTTCCAATCGTAGCATTACTCCAAGGGACAAATTCACTGTCACCATGTTCACCTATTATATAAGCATGAACATTTTTTGGATTTATTTCTAGTCTTTCTCCAATTAAATATCTAAGTCTTGAAGTATCAAGAGAAGTTCCTGAACCAATTACTCTATTTGCTTTAACATTAATATCAATCTTTTTTAAATAATCATAGACAGTTTTAGTTATGATATCAAGTGGATTAGTTGCAATTAAAAAGATTCCTTGAAATTTATTTTTGGTTACATTTTCAACAATATCAATAACAATTTTTTTATTCGTTTCTAATAAATTAGTTCTCCTCTCCCCTACTTTTTGATTAATTCCTGCACTTATACAAACAATTTTAGCATCTAAAACATCTTTATAATTTCCAACTTTAATTTTTATTTTCGATGGAGCAAAAGCTAATGAATGATTTAAATCCATTACTTCACCTAAAGCTTTATCATTATTAACATCAATAATGACTAATTCTTCGACTAAACTTCTTTGATTTAAAAGTGCATAAGCATAACTACTACCTACATTTCCAGCTCCAATTAAAACAACTTTATTTTTCATATAATCCTTTCTAAAAAATTTAATTTATTAATATTATCTGTAATAAATTAAAATATATTTATATAATTTAATTTTTAATGTGTAATTAATGTGAAATCAGTTGCTTTTCAAAGAAAAAGTATTATATAATTATTTTGGGAGGTTAATATGAAGAAAAATAACACATTAAAGGTAGTATTATTTGCAATTTTAATTACTTATTTACTTACTTGGTTATTACCTATTACCTATTATTATGGTGGAGTTCAAACTGATGCCAGAATTCCGGTTGGACTTTTTGATATTTTCAATTATCCAATTATGTCAATTGGTATTTTTGGCCAAAGTGTTATCTATATTATAATAGTAGGAATCTTTTATAGCGTTTTTGAAAAAACAGGAGTATATAGAAAAGTTGCAGATAAAATTGCCAAACTATTTAAAGGAAAAGAAATCATCTTTTTTCTAACAGTAGTAACTTTATTATCAGTTATTGTTGCCTTTTGTGGGTTCGGTTATGAATTAGTCTTTTTATTACCACTTTTAGCAGCCATTATTTTATTAATGGGTTACGATAAACTAACTGTTGCTATTACTTTAATTGGTTCAGTAGCTGTTGGTTATATGGGTTCTTTATATGCATCTAGTGTTGTTGGAAACTATATTGATCAATTATCAACTAGTTATAGTGATTTAATTTGGTTTAGATTAATAATGCTTTTAGTTGGTATAGCTATACTTTGTTTTAATATTCTTTGGCGAATCAAGAAAAAAGACATTAAAAAAGATGATGATAAGGAATTAATTCCTGAAAAAGTTAGAACTGTTTTCAAAAAAGGAAAAGAAAAATCTAGTTGGCCAGCTATTGTTGTTTTTGATTTAGTTTTAGTCCTAATGGTTTTTAGCTCAATTAATTTTGTTAATGCCTTTGGAGTAACTATTTTTCAAACATTCCATGAAAAAGTATTATCATTTGATATTCTTGAACCAATTAGCAATTTATTAAATTTCTTAAGTACTCATGGACTTAAATTTTTAAGTGGATTAAGTAAATCTGCTGCTGGTGCTGATTATTTAATTTTTGCTAAATTATTAGGTTCAGCAATTACTAGTACATCTTATTTAGGAAATTGGACAGTAGCTGAATTTAGTATTGTTATTATTCTTGCAACAATTGTTTTAGCACTTATTTATCATATTAAACCAAGTGATTTACTTGAAAATTGCAAAGATGGTTTCAAAAAATTTGCTCTTCCTGCAATTTTAGTATTACTTGCATATACAGTTTTAATAACAACTAATTATAGTCCAATTGTTTTAACAATTGTAAATCCTTTAATGCAAATTACTAATGGCTTTAATTCAATTTGGCTTTCAATAACAATGTTTGTTACTAGTGTGTTTTATGTTGACCCTTATTACATTGCAGGTATGAGTTTACCTTATGTTATGGGAATAATAGAAGATACAAGTACTTATCCACTTATTGAATTTATATGTCAAGCAATGCAAGGATTAAGTGCATTGATTGCTCCAACCAGTCTTGTATTATTAGCAGTAATTAGTTATTTAAAAATTAATTATACTACATGGTTAAAAACAATTTGGAAATTTTTCTTAGAGTTATTTGTTGTTGCCTTTATATTATTTATAATAGTATTATTGATATAATATAAAGAATAGAAAAATAAAATAAGAAACAAAAAAATTCGTGATGCCCACGAATTTTTTATTTACCTTCTTTATAGTCTGTAAATAAAAGACCGATATTTATTAACCCAGCAATGCCTACAATTGTATAAACAATACGGCTCATAAGGGACATATCACCAAAAATTGCTGCAACAAGGTCAAAATCAAAAATTCCTATTAAACCCCAATTAAGTGCACCAATTATTGTGAATACTAAGGCTATTTTTTGTAATATTTGCATAAACTCCTCCTATCACTAACTATCTTAAACAAAATATTTGAAATTATTCATGAATATTTAAAAAATAGTTAAATATAATTAAATGAAAAGAAAGAAAAAGGGGTTTTAAATGAAAAAAATATTTATATTATTAATGATACTTACAACAGTTTTTATAACTGGTTGTGGAAAGAATTCTATCGATACAGTATTTAAAGATTTAACTGAAAAAGTAAATAAATTAAATAGTTATACATTAAGTGGTAATTTAGAAGTAAAAAATGATAATAATTCATATAATTATGATGTTGTGGTAAGTTTTATGGCTAAAGATAAATTTAGAGTATCATTAGTGAATACTTCCAATAATCATGAACAAGTAATTCTTCGAAATGATGAAGGTGTCTTTGTTCTAACACCAAGTTTAAACAAAAGCTTTAAATTTCAAAGCGATTGGCCATATAATAATTCACAAATTTATTTACTTGCCTCAATTATTGATGATTTAAATAATGATAGTAAGGTAGAAAAAGTAGAAGAAAATGGCAAATATATTTTTACAAGTACAGTAAAATATCCTAATAATCCTGATTTGGTAAAACAAAAAGTAACAGTTAATAATGAATTAAAAATAGAAAAAGTTGAAGTTTTAAATTCTAAAAATGAAGCTGAAATGACTTTTAACATTGCAAAGATTGATTATGCTCCAACTTTTGATGAATCATATTTTGAAGTAAATAATATTATAAATACTAATACTAATAAAGAACCAACAACTGATTCTAAAACCGAAGATGAAAATAATACTACTGAAAAAGATAGTACAACATCAGCTGATGCACCTGATACTTCAGAGCAAAATGATGCAACGGGAACTAAAGACCCAAGTGGAGATTTTGCTGAAGATAAAGGAACAACTAATACAACAACCGAAACGGCAACTCTTGATGATATAATTTATCCATTATACTTACCAAGTGGAACAGTTTTAGAGGAACAAGAAAAAGTTGCCAAAACTGACGGAGAACGTGTTATTTTAACTTTTGGTGGTGATAAAGGGTTCACTTTGGTTGAAGAAACAGCAACTTGTGAAAAAGAATTTACGGTTATTCCTACTTATGGAGAACCACTTCAAGTAAATGATACTATCGGGGCTGTAACTGACAATTCCCTTAACTGGATAAGTGGTAATGTTGAATACTATATTGTATCTGATGTTATGAATACTGAAGAATTACTTGATATAGCAAATTCCATTAATGTAAGTGCAGTTGCCTCCTTAAAATAAAGTTCTCTACCTAAAAAATAATGCCAATTATGACATTGTTTTTTTATATAACTTGAAAGTGTATTTTAAATTTTCTATAAAAATCACTTTCTAAATCAAACGAAAAAATAATTTTTCTACTACAAAATTTTGAAAATTACTTTTGTTACTTGTTAATTTCTAATACTTTAGATGGAAAATAATAACTATTATCTTTAGTTAAAGTTGTTATTTTTGTATTAAAAATAGTTTTTTTAAAGTAATAATCAGTTAAGTAAAAAGTTCCTAGAAAAATTCCATTTACATAAAGAAAAATATTTTTTCCTTTAAATTTAATTTTTTCTTTTTCCAATACTTGATTTACATATTTATAAATATGTTCTAAATTATTTTCATCAAATAAAATATTATATAAAAATCTAATATCAATTTTTAATTCATTTTTATTCATTTTTAATTTTGTTACCATATTAATATTTTGTTAGATAAAAAAAATTTTATTCAAAAAAATAATTAAAAATCAAAGATATAATTTGGGGTTAACAGAAATGTCTAAAATTACAAATAAGAAAAATCAGATAAGAAAAATCAGATAAGAAAAATCAGATAAGCAAAATCAGATAATTGATGTGAATCTTAAATTATAGACGTTAATAAAAAAATCAAACGGTTACAGATAAAGAAATCAAACGGTTACAGATAAAAAAATCAAACGGTTACAGTTAAAAAAATCAAACAGTTACAGATAAAAAAATCAAACATACTTATTGAATTTAAAAAAAAATTATGGTAATATAAATGCGTGTTATTGATTGAAGGAGTAAATGTATATTTACTATAAGCGAAGTGATGGTCGGTGCAAATCATTTAGTAAATTATGTTGAAGACATCAATTAAAAAAACAATCGTTTATTTGCGTTAAAAATAAAGTTGCATGTAAGTCATGAATTAAGGTGGTACCGCGGATTTTTATTCGTCCTTAAATTATGGCTTATTTTCTATTTATTTAGCTAATACGATTATAGAAAGGAATTAAAAAATGAAAAGAATTTATTTAAATGATTTAAAAAATCATTATAATGAAACAATTGAAGTAAGTGGTTTTGTTGATAACATTAGAGATTTACAATGGGTTCAATTTATAATTCTTAGAGATGATACTGGAAAACTACAAATAACAATTGAAAAATCTGAAGAAAAAAATAAAGAAATGGTTGAATTAATTGCTAATTTACCTTTAGAAAGTACTGTTAAAATTAAAGGAAAACTTTTAGAAAATTCTAAAGTTAAATTAAATGGTATGGAATTAATTCCAACAGAAATTAAAGTTACTAGTCAAAGTGAAAGAGAATTACCATTTAATTATAAAGATTTAAGTGGAGTAAATTTAGATACAAGACTTGATTATCGTTTTATTGATTTACGTAGTGAAAAGAATATTTTACTATTTAAAGTTCAAAGTACACTTATTAAATATATGCGTGAGTATTTATACAATAATAATTTTACGGAAATTCATACTCCTAAATTTATTGGAACAGCAAGTGAATCTGGAAGTGAAGTTTTTGAAGTAAAATATTTTGACCGACTTGCATATCTTGCTCAAAGTCCTCAATTTTATAAGCAAATGGCTATGTCTAGTGGCTTTAATCGTATTTTTGAAATTGCTCCATGTTTTCGAGCTGAAAATTCTAATACCAGCAAGCATGCAACCGAATTTACTTCTTTTGATGTTGAAATGAGTTATATTGATTCTGTTGATGATGTAATGCAACTTGAGGCTGAGATGTTGACTTATGGTCTTTTGCATTTAAAAAGCGAATTAGGTGATGAAATTAAAAAGGTTTTTGGATTAGAAATTGTTGTTCCTACCCTACCTTTCCCTGTTATGACCTTAAGTGATATATATAAAGAATTAGAAGAAAGATATGGTTATAAAGTTTCAGAAAGTGAAAAAAATGATTTAACAACTGAAGCTGAAAAGTTATGTAAAAATTTAGCTCATGATAAATTTAATCATGAATTCTTATTTGTTACCGAATTTCCAGCTTTAAAAAGAGCTTTTTATCATATGCGAGATGAAAATGGGGTATTACAAGGCTATGATTTAATTTGGAATGGTATTGAAATAACAACCGGGGCTCAAAGAGAACATCGTTATGAAGAAATTGTTAAAAATGCCCGTGAAAAAGGTTTAGATAAAGATGTTAAATTTTATTTAGAATTCTTTAAATATGGTTGTCCTCCTCATGGTGGTTTTGCAATTGGAATTGATAGACTTACAATGCTTCTTTTAGATATTCCAACTATTAAAGAATCTATGTTTTTATTCCGAGGACCAAATAGAATAAATCCATAAAAAGTATTTTTAATTTAAGGACTTATCATATGTAGATAATATGAAAAAATGTCATAAAATAATAACACTATAAATTAAGAAAAGTGTCATAAGAATATAGAATA
>CANQMV010000062.1 GCA_947625085.1 uncultured Bacilli bacterium | reverse complement strand
TCAATTGTTACAGGGATTAACTTACCTGAAAGAACTGGGTCTGCTCCTTTTAAAGTTGCATCTTTATAGGTTTCTTCTCCGGCATTTACTTCTTGCTTGCTTATAATTGCCTTTTCAATTTCTTTTTGGAGATTAATTTCTTTAGCTCCCCTTACAAAAATAATACTTACAATAGTAATTACCATAATTACTAAGATTAAATTTCTTTTATTTTTCATTTTTTATCCTCCTAAATAAACTTAAAAAAACACCTAAAAACTTGGTAATTTTCTTACCAATTTTTTAAGTGTTATTCTCTTAAGTTCCAAGGATTTACTTGATATTTAAGTACTATACCCCCCCCCATTGTTGACAATTTGTCAACTTCTTTTTTGCTATAATATTTATAATTATTTATCATACTATCAAGACTCCTATCTTGATTTAATAATACTATATTTTTACTATATTTTCAAGGTCTTATTTTCCATTTATTAAATTTTAAGCCTGATTTATTATTAATTAAATTAATTAAAATTATTAATAAACTATGAGTTTTTCTTGACTTTTAAAAAAAACTTTCCTATAATATGAGTACATATTCAATTGATAACCCAGTTTATATCAATTTTTAATGTGTTCTTTAAGTTTATTAGTAACCCTGGTTATCAGGTGAAAATATTAAAAAGAATTCCCTAAAAATTGTATAAATATCAATGTTTATGAATAATATTGAAGGAGGATAATATGTCAAGATACACAGGACCTAGTCGTAAACAAAGTCGTAGAGTTGGAGCTTCACTTCTTGAAAATGGTAAAGATATTGCAAGACGTCCTTACAAACCTGGTATGCATGGTGCTAAAAGACAAGGAAAATTATCTGAATACGGTGAACAATTAAAAGAAAAACAAAAAGTTAAATTCATGTATGGACTTAACGAAAGACAATTTCATAAAACATTCATCGAAGCATCTAAGTTACAAGGTATTGTTGGTGAAAACTTCTTAAAGCTTCTTGAATCAAGATTAGATAATTTAGTATATCGTATGGGATTTGCTAATACTCGTCGTGGTGCAAGACAACTTGTTAATCACGGTCATATTACCGTTGATGGTAAAAAAGTTGATATTCCATCATTTAGAGTTAAAATTGGTTCAACAATTGCTTTAAAAGAAAATTCTAAAGATTTAAAATGTGTTAAAGAAGCTTTAGAAAATGTAACTACTAGAGTTGAATATATCGAATTTGATAAAAACAACAATAGTGCTAAATTTGTAAGACTTCCAGAAAGAAATGAACTTTCAGCTGATATAAATGAATCATTAATTGTTGAATTCTATAACAGATAAAAATAACTAGTAAGCAATTACGTTTACTAGTTTTTTTCTACCCTTTATAAAGTCCTCCATTTATATGCATAACTTGTCCTGTAACATATGAAGAATCATTTGAGGCTAAATAAACAAAAAGGGGAGCTATTTCATAAGTTTCACCTGCTCTTTTCATTGGAGCATCTGCTCCTAGAGTTGGAATTTTTTCAGGTTCCCAACAAGCCGGTTGCAAAGCCGTCCAAAAATAACCTGGAGCAACGGCATTAACTCGAATATTTTTATCAGCTAAATTCGTAGCAAGCGCCCTTGTAAAACCAACAATCGCACCTTTTGAAGTTACATAATCAATTAACTCTGGTTCCCCGTAAAAAGTTGTAACCGAAGTAACATTAATAATTGAGGCTCCGCTCTTCATATATCTTAAAGCACTTTTAGTTAAATAAAACATAGAATAAATATTAGTTTGCATAGTTAAATTAAACTGTTCATTGGTAATATCTAATAAACTTTTTTGTTGAAACTGAACTCCGGCATTATTTACTAATATATCAATCTTGCCAAAACAATTTATAGTTTCTTTAACTATTTTTTCTGAAAATTTAGGGTCTTTTAAATCACCTCTTAATAAAAGACATTCTCCGCCTAGTTTTTCAATATACTGTTTCGTATATAAAGCATCCTTATCCTCATCATAATAAGCAATTACAACTTTTGCCCCCTCTTTAACAAAAGCAACTGCAACGGCTCTTCCAATTCCAGAATCGCCTCCTGTAATAATAGCTACTTTATCTTTTAACTTACAGCACCCCTTATAATGAGGATTATCAAAAATTGGTTTAGGTTTCATTAAATATTCCATGCCTGGTTGAGTTTCTTGAGATTGAGGTGGATATCTTAATTTAAATTTTGTACATTTTAAACCATATCCATCTTTAGTTATACCTTTAAAACCATAATCATCTTTTCCATCGGCTTTTTTATTATAATAATATTTATAATCCAAAAAAATCACTCCTTAATTTATCTTATTCTAAATAAATTTAAGTGTGATTTTTACCTATCTATTTTTCAATATGAACATCTAACTGAGGATATGGAATTATTATCTTTTCTTTATCAAATTCCCGTTTTATTTGCTCCAACAATTCAAATTTAGCATTCCAATAATCATCATTTTTAACCAAAAGACGAACTGTAAAAATTAAAGCATTATCACCATGTTCTTTTAAAGCAACTAAATAATCTTTATCAGGAAGTCGATACTTACAATTTATAACTAAATTTGTTAAAACTTCTTTAACTTTATCTAAATTACTATCATACGATACTGTAACTGTAATATCTAAAAGGCGATTTTTAGAAGCTGTGTAATTAACAATTGTCGTATTGGCTAAAACCCCATTTGGAATTACTACTAATCTATTATCATAAGTTTCTAATATAGTATGAAAGATATTTATTTCTTTAACGGTTCCCGAATCACTATGAGTATCAATAAAATCTGCAACTTTAAACGGTTTAAATAACATAATAGTAACTCCCCCAGCAATATTAGAAAGTCCTCCTTGAAGAGCAAGCCCAAAAGCAAGCCCAGCTGATGCTAAAAGCGTAATTATTGAAGATGTGGAAATTCCAAGTTCAGTTATTGCAATAAGCAAGATTAAACTTTTAAAAGTAATCGTTAAAATACTATTCATAAAAGTTTGACTACTTTTTTCTAAATGATTAAAAAATCTTCCTTTTTTAAGATGTTTCATTAAAACATTAATTAATTTAAAACCAATTACAATAATAATAACTGCAACTAATGTTTTACAACAAAAATTAACTAAACTAGCAATAAGTTCATCAGATAACTCTTTCATAACTCCTCCCTTAAAATAAACATAGTATGACTACTATTACCACGATAATTAAAATTACTATCAAAATCATCTAAAGTATCATAAGTAAAAACGGTTAAAGCAATGTTAGATACAATTTCTTTACTAAAACTAGTTGCCATTAACTTTATACTAGACATAACAGTATTATCATTATAATCACTTGGTTCTAAATGACTATAATAACCACTATTATTTATATCATCATATAACCATACATAAAGATATGGATTAAAAGAAAAATCAGAAAATACTTTAGGTTTTAAAATAGTTTCATTTAAAATTCTCCCATCTGATAAAGTAAATCTAATATTATAACCAATTTTATACTTAGAAAAATCATCATAATTCATTTTATATTTATTATATAAATTTTTAACACTACTAATATCTATTTCTTTCTCATCAGATAAAATTATTGAAAAAAGACCAATATCTTTAAATTCAGCTAAATTTGATTTAAAAACATCTTGTCTTATATATTTATTTTCTTTATGATATAAAGAAATTTTAACCGGATTATCATCTTGATAATCATCTTTTTCTAAATTATCAACCTTATCTTCAACCTTATTTTCAGAAATATCTTTATCTTTAATCTTATTTTCAGAATTTACATCTTGATTTTTAAAAGAACAACCAGTAACAATAATTAAACCAACTATAAAAATTATTATATAATTAAATTTTATTTTTAACATTTACATCACATAATAATCTTACCATAATAAAATATATATTTAAATATTTTTATTTAACAAATTTTTATTTAACAAACTTAGAAATTTCTAAATATTTTAATTTTTCAGGTTCAATATCAATAAATTTAGGATTAAGAGTTAAATAAGCATTTTTAAAATCTTTATTAATATTACTATTTGTATTTTCTTTTATAAGAAATATTTCTTTTTCTAATAAAGGTTTAATTTTTTCATTATAAAGAATATTTATATTTTGAGAAACATTATTGTTATTATAAAAGGTTGCTAAAGCTTTAATCGTTACTTCTTCTTTTAAGGATAAAAAATATTCAATCATTTGGATTTCTTCTTCAGTTAATTTAAAGGTTTGATTATTTTTAAGTCCATATATAGCATAAGCTTTTTCTAATTCTTTTCGAACCCAAATTAACATATATCTTAAAAAACTTGTCATATCAGCACTTTGTTTACTTAAAACAATTGATTTTATATATTTATTCCTTTCTAAAGAAATTGCTCGATTAAATATAATATAAGGATAAGCTTTATTATTTAATAAATACCACATTGCTATACTTCTACTGGTTCTACCATTTACATCATAAAAAGGATGAATATAAACAAAGTAAAAATGCATTATCTGTGATTTTATAAATTTTGAAATTTCTTTATCATTATTAGAATTTACAAAATCAAAATATTGTTGCATATAATAATCAAGATTTGAAGCTTTTACTCCTTGAAATGGTTTTTTACCATATCTTGTTGATGTATAAATATAAACTGGTGAGGTCCTATAATAATCGCCCATTTCTTCTAAATCTTCTTCTTTTAATAAACCGGAACTTAAAATGTTATATAATTCTTTTAAACTATCACGATTTATTCTTTTATGCGTCAATATATATTTATATCCTTTATAAAGATTTATTATTCTTTTCGCATCTTCAGTTGTTGAAATTTTATTCTTTAAAACTCTTTCAATATGTGATAAATCATCATTTATTCCTTCAATTAAATTATTAGTTTTGATTTCTGGTAAAAACATTGATTCTTTTGCAAATTCTTTATTATTAAAATAATTAACACTTTCTAAGAATTCATCTAACTCAGCTTGTAAATTTAAAATTAAAGAAGCATTAAAAATAAATTTTTTACCATCTTCTAAAGGAAGATTTGTTTTTATAAAAGCCATACATCACCTCAAAATACGACAATTATATCATATTTATCATAAAAATAACATATTTTTAAATAAAATTATGTTAAAAAGGAGATGATAATTATTAATAATTATATAGATGCTAAAAATTATTTAAGAAGATATGATTTAATTGTTTTAAATATGGAGAGTTCAATGTCTAGGGTTTTAATTACTCAAGATATTACAAAATATTTTATTAAAACAATGATTCCTCATCATCAAGCTGCTATTTTTATGGCTAATAATTTATTAAAATATACTAAATATGAACCTTTAATTAAAATTGCTAATAGAATTATAAGTGTTCAACAAAGGCAAATTATGGAAATGCAAATGATTTTTAAAACGACCAATAATTATATTAATTCTTATAATGAAGTTAATTGTTATGTTAGAAAATACAATGATATTTTAAAAATGATGATAAGTAAAATGAAAAATGCTCCAAGACTTAATAATATTAATTTAGATTTTACTTATGAAATGATACCTCATCATATGGGAGCTATTTTAATGTGTAAAAATCTTTTAAATTTTAAAATTAATCCTAATTTACGATTTTTAGCTATGAAAATTATTCAATTTCAAAGTAAAGGTATTCAAGAATTAAAAGTAATTCAAAAAGAGTTAAAAAAAGAAAATCTTAATTAAAGTGATTTTCTTTTTTAAATAGCAAATTTTTTATTAAAATTATTTTTTATACCAGGTTCTACTTTATCTAAAATATCTAAAACTAACTTTAAAGAATCTTCATAACTTCCTTTATAAAATAAAATTTCTGCTCGATTTAATTCTTTATTTAAGTCATTTGAAATCATTCGATAACGATTAGCATAAACAAGTAAATTTTCAGCAAAATAAGCATTATTAATAATTGATTTTGTCGTATTATAAAGTTTAAAAACTAAGTCTCTGGCGGTATCTACTCTGGTATTAAGAGTTTTAATAATAATTGGTTTTTTTTCTAATTCTTTGATAATTTCTAAAATAGCTTCATTAGCTTCACTTAACTCTACAAAGTAATTGTTAGCAACAACAGGAATTTTAACACTTTGAATTTGTCTTTTACATTTTTTTAATAATTCTTGAACTTCTTCTAATTGGTCTCTTGCTCTTTCTTCATCATCTTGCATGCTACCTAAACTTTTTAAAGTTAAATCTAAATTATCTTCAATTCGTTTTAAACTAATTCCAAGTTCATTTAAAGTAAGATTAAATTTACCATAAGATTCTTCTTGTTTTTTTACTTTTTTAACTAAATTTTTATACTTTTTAACTAATTCTTCATATTCTAAAGTAATAACTTTTAAATCATTTAAATCATCATCTTTTAAACCATATAATACTTTTATATCATCAAGTTGAATATTAATATCATGTAAAGTTGTTTTTACTTTATCAATTCTTTCATTAAATGAATTAGATAATAAATCAAAATCTTTTTTATAAGTTTTTTCTTTTTCTACATCTTTAAATAATGAATCTAAAAATTCTAAAATAGTTCGCAGTTCAAGTAAACTATTATCTATATTTAATACTTTTGTTCTATCTATAATATCATTTTCGATTTTTTCAATCTCTTGAAAGTTGTAATCTAAATTCATGAAATTTAAAGTTAATCCATCTTCTTGAGCACTTTCTTTAACTAAAGCTAGTTCTTTTAATCTTGAGGGAATTAAGTCATTTACTAAAACTAAAATATCAGGAACTTCTAAAATTACTGTACTAATATGTGCTATCATAGCTTCTAAAGACCTTACAATTAAAACAACTTCATTATATAAATTTTCGTTTATGACTACTTCAAAATCTTGAAATCGCTTTTCTATATTTTCAAGTTGCATTTCGATAGTGTCAACAAGCATACCGTAACTATCTTTATTATTTTCATAATTTCTGGATGCAAGTCGAAATTTATTTTTTAATTTAACAACTATACCTCGATATTTATCTTCATAAGAAGTAAGTTCTTTTAATTCATTTATCATATGATTTACTAAATAACGTGTTTTATAAAGGGTTAATTCTAATGAATTATATTTAGTTAAAAATTCACTTTTACCTTTATTACTAGCAATATAATCAAGTTCAACAATCAAATCTTCAATTTCTAAAAAAGTTGTTTCTTTAAGTTTATCATACATATCTTTATAAATATTTACTTTTTCTTCTAATTGTTCACCTTTAGTTAAACTTGCAATTTTATCAACTTGATTTTGAAAAGGTAAAGTTAAGATTTCATTTCTTAAAATATCTAAACTATCAATTTTTTTATGCATAGATTTTCTACGCATTTTTTTGCTAATAAAGAAAATTAAAATAAATACTATAAAAACTAATACAAGAATAGTAATTATTAATAATTTTTTATTCACGTACAACTCCTCCCGTCTTTAGAAAGTTTATATAATTATAATATCATAAAGTAATTTTTTTTTGTAGTCTTTAAAAGAAAATAATTTTTGATTGACATAAAGATGCAAATTAAATGGAAAAAACTATATTTAGAAAAAATTCTAAAAAATCTAAAAATTAAAATTTCACAGAAAATACATGTAGATAATATGAAAAAATGTCATAAAATAATAACACTATAAATTAAGAAAAGTGTCATAAGAATATAGAATAAG
>CANQMV010000061.1 GCA_947625085.1 uncultured Bacilli bacterium | reverse complement strand
AAATTTCTCATGCGTTTATCCTGTATTTTTTTTGAATTAAGACTACGTTTTTAATAACTTTAAAAGTTAAAAAAATACGCTTTTTAAACGTATTTAATTTTATAATTATCTTTCTTTTTTAGCTTCTAAGGCTTCTTTTAATAATTGATTTGCAAGTTTAGGATTTACTTTTCCAGAACTTTCTTTCATAACCATTCCCATTAAAAATTTTAAACTTCTCTCGTTGCCATTTAAGTAATCAAAAACAACTTTTTCATTATCGATAATTACTTTTTCAATAACTTCTCTAACTAAAGTATCATCAACAACATTTTCTATCGCTCTTTCTTTTAAAAGTATTTCAAGGGAACAATCTTTTTCCATAATGTCATCAACTAAATCTTTAAAGTTTTTATGACTAATTACTTCTTCATCGATGGCTTTAACTAAATCTCTAAATTTTTCATGAGTTAATTTAGTATTAAATATTGATATATTATGTTTATTTAAATACGCACTTATATCGCCAAGTAATAAATTAGCAGCTGTTTTTAAATTAATATCTTCTAAATCTTCTAAATAATCGGATAATTCTTTATTAGCAATTAATTTATTTATATTAACTGAATTAATAGATGCTTTTTGATATTCTTTTCGTCTTTCACTGGCAAGTCTTGGTATTTCTGCTTGTTGCTTTTTAATTTCTTCATCACTTAAGATAATATAAGGTATATCTGGTTCTGGAAAATAACGATAGTCATTACCAGTTTCTTTTACTCGCATTAAAATCGTTTTATTTAGTTTAGCATCATATCTTCTCGTTTCTTCTCTTAAAGTTTCATTGTTATTAAGAAGTTCTGCTTGACGCGATGCTTCATAGTCAATTGCAAGTCCAACATTGGTAATGGAACCGATATTTTTAACTTCTACTTTAACTCCTAAAGTATCATCTTTACTTATTGAAATATTAGCATCACATCTCATAGACCCTTCTTCAATTTTACAATCACTAACAGAAGCGTAAAGTAATAATTCTCGAAGTTTTTCTAGATATAAAGTTGCTTCTTTACTAGTTTTAATACAAGGTTTAGTAACTATTTCTATAAGAGGAACGCCAGCTCGGTTAAAATCTAATAAAGTTCGTTCTTTGGAATGAATACTTTTACAAGTATCTTCTTCAATATGCATCTCTAAAATTTCAATTTTCTTTAAAATGCCGTCGTCTTCGATTTCTACATATCCATCATAACCAATTGGCGTTCTTTCTTGAGTAATTTGAAAGTTTTTTGGATTATCAGGATAAAAATAATTTTTTCGGTCAAAATGCATTTTCTTTCGAATTTTACAGTTTAAAACAGTAGCCGCTCTAATTGCTAAATCGATTGCTTCTTTGTTTAAAGTTGGTAATACTCCAGGATAACCTAAATCAATTATATTAGCATTACTATTAGCTAAATTACCATAGAAGTTAGGAGATGGTGAAAATAATTTTTCTTTGGTTTTTAATTCAACATGAACTTCAATTCCAATTGTCTTTTTATAATCCATTTTTTCCTCCTATTTCTAAATTTAAATTTAGTTCTTTTTCTAAGAAACTTCCTAACTGGTAAATTTTGGCTTCTTCGAAAGCATTGCCCATAATTTGCATTCCAATTGGTAAATCATCAATAAAGCCCATTGGTAAAGACATACTTGGAAATCCACCCATATTAGCATGCATTACTAATATATCATCCATAAATGAACGAAGAGGGTCATCATCTTTCATATTAATATCATAGGCAACTCTACTACTAGTAGGTCCTAAAATTAAATCATATTTTTGATATAGTTCTTCAAAACTAGCCTTTAAATCATCACGAATTTGTAAAGCTTTATTATAGTAAATCTTAGCATTTTCACCACTTAAAATATATGAACCAACCATAATACGACGTTTTACTTCAACTCCAAAACCTTCACTTCTAGTTTTTTTATAAACTTCTTCAAGGGTCTCTTCTTTTTTGGATAATCCATATCTTATACCATCAAATCTAGCTAAATTACTACTGGCTTCTCCCATGGCAATTATTTGATATAAAATTGGCGCTTTATCGATGTATTTAACCGAAACTGTATCAACTTGGATACCTTTTTCTTTTAATAAAGCAAGTACTTTTTTAAATTCTTTTAAAACTTTTGAATCAACAATTCTTGACAAGAAATAATCAGGAACCGCGATTTTTAATTTTTTTACATCTTTACCAATTAATCTTGTAAAATCTTCATTTGTTTCAAAACTAGTTAAATCTTTATCATCTTTTTTGGAAATTAAATTTAAAAGTAGAGCATTTTCATAAACCGTTTTGGTCATTGGCCCAATTTGGTCAAGACTTGAAGCAAAAGCTACTAAACCGAACCTTGATACTCTTCCGTAAGTTGGTTTCATCCCAACAATTCCTGTAAATGAAGCTGGTTGTCTAATTGAACCGCCCGTATCACTTCCAAGGGCAAATCTCGTAATTCCAGCTGCAACGGCAACAGCTGAGCCACCTGATGAACCACCTGGTACTTTTTTACTATTCCAAGGGTTAATAGGCGCTTTAAAATAACTAGTTTCACTAGTGGACCCCATAGCAAATTCATCCATGTTGGTTTTACCAATAATTATCATATTAGCATTTTTAATTAGTTCAACAACCGAAGCATCATAAACACTTATAAAATTTTCTAAGATATGTGATGCACAAGTACATCTTAATCCAGATACCATAATATTATCTTTAATAGCAATTGGAAGAGCAAATAATAAATTATCTTTAGGAACTTCTAATTTTTCTAATTCTTTAGCCTTTTTTAAAGCTCCTTCATAATCAAGAGTAATGAAAGCATTTAATTTATTATTATCTAATCTTTGAAAAGCTTCTTCAACTAAATCAACCGAGGTAATTTCTCCTTTTAATAGTAATTCATGAATTTCTCTTATATCTAAATTTAAATAATTACTCATCTTTTACCACCTCAACATCTAAAGCAATAAAATTTCCCTTTTTATTTGGAACATTAAGTAAAATATCTTCGTTTTTAACTTCCAAACTATCATTTTCTCTTAAAGTAGTTAAATTTTTCCAAGGAGCAATTAATAAATCCTCCGAAAAATCATCAAGTTCTTTTATTTTATCTATTTCATCAAGCATTTTTTTAAGCTCTATTTGATATTTTAAAATTTCTTCTTCACTGGCACTAAGACGTGCTAAATCAAGTACATGAAGCACTTCTTCTCTTGCTAACTTATTATTCATTTATTATCCTCCATAAATTATTATTATATAATAAAGGTTAATTAATTACAATCATTCAAAAAGAAAGTATTTACCTTTTAAATTTCATTTTTTTTAAAAACTTGTCTTTTTCGTCTCTGGCTAAAATTTTAAGATTTAAAACCGACATTTTATTTACAAAGCAACCATCTAAAAAACCAAGATTAATTAACTCAATAACTTTTCTATTTTCACGACTTTTTTCTTGTTCGAGTTTTAAACTATAACTTAATCTTTCTAGTTCTGCTTTTTCTTTTAAACTAATGTTTGCTTTTTTTAATAATTCATCTTGACGTTTTAATTTTAAAAGATTATTTAAAGTATAAAGAAAAATATTTAATCTTGAATTTTCAATTTTTAAATTATTAACGAAGAAATAAACCGCATCAGTAATTGAAATCTCATATTTAGAGAAATCATTATTAGAAAAATCAACCTCGTACATTTCTTCTAAAGAAATATTTCTTAATAAAGATTCTAAATTTAAATTAGTATTTTGAAAATTACAATCAATAATTACCTTGACGGTTGCAATTTTGGAATTTTTTAAATCGACTCCTTCTAAGTTACAACCTAAAATTACTGGGGTAAATAAATCTTCAAAATTTAATTTTATATTAGTATAACTAAAATCAATTGGATACCTTGAATTATAATCAAAGTTAAAGTGATAAGAATTATCTAAATCTCTTCTTATATAATCATTATCTATAGTTCCTAAATCACCTATATATTCTTTAATATCAATATTAGAATTTAAAACAGCATTTTTAAATGATAAATCATGTAAATCAAATTTTTGTAAAATTGCAGGGGTCCAAAGGGGTATTTTAATTATAGTCCCATCTTTTATTTTAATTTCTTCAAAAACTAAATAGGATATTAAGGCAAGCAGATCTTTATCACAAGGAATTCTTTTGTTATTTATCAGTTCTACTTTTTGATATTTTTTTATGAATTCTTCTTGAAGTTTTTTCTTAGTTAAATTCATACTACACCTCAATAATTAATCTATTTTTTGAAAATTTTCAATAATCTTTAATATTTTTAATACTTCTTCGACATCGCTTGTAACTGGATATTTTTCTTTAATAAGTTTCTTTAAAAAATTATCGTCTTTAGTATTTTTGACTCTTTTTAACTTAGCTTCTAATTTTTCTTTTTCGATTACAATACTTTCTTCGTCTGTTATAAAGTGGTCACTATTTACTTGCATAATTCCATAAGTATTAGTTTTGAATATTTTAGTTTGCATTTTCTTTATTGTTCGGTATAAATTACCATGTAAATAATTTTCATAAATTAAAAAGCTATATAATATATTTTCAATATCACTATTTTTACTTTTAATTAAATATTGATACTTATTTTTAAATTTTGCATACCAAACAATAACATATTCTTGAAAATTTTCTTCAAAGTTTTGAGTATTATCTATTCTTTTTAGGGAACTTAAATCTACTTTTTTTAGAAAATAAAGAATTATTAAAACCCAAATAAAGTTTTTAAAAATTTCCATATCTAAATATGCATATTGAACTTTTAATAAAAAGAAATGATAAACTATAATACTACTAATTAAAGTTAAAAATATATTTTTATAATAGACAGTTAAATTTATTAATAGTTGTTTTTTAGTAGTTAAATTTAAATATAAAATATCAAAAATCAAATAAAAGATTATAACAATTAACGTATAATTTTTAAACCAAGGAAGAAATGCAGATATTAAAATTATATAAATATTTGGTAAGATTATTTGGTCAAGATTATTAGTTTTGTCGTTATTTAGATAGTTCATTATCAAAGTTAGTAATAATGCCAAAATAAGTTCAATTAAAATTATGCCTAAATTCATAAATACCCCCTAATCAAAAGTAAACAGTTATATTATAACATCAATTAATGAAAAAAGCATCTTTTTTTTAGATACTTTTTTAAATCCAAACTCCAAAAATAATTCCTGCCATTGCAAGCATTAAGCCAACTAGCCAAAACATTCTGACAATATCAACTTCTGGCATTCCTAATTTTTCAAAATGATGATGAATAGGCGTCATTAAAAACAATTTTTTATTAAAACATTTAACCCAAATTACTTGAAAAATTACTGATAAAGTTTCAAAAACAAATACGAAAGCAACAATTAAAAGCGTAATTTCACGATGGGTTAAAATAGCAATTATTCCCATCACGGCTCCTAAGGATAACGACCCGGTATCGCCCATAAATACTTTAGCTGGATAAGCATTATAAAAGAGAAATCCTACTAATGCTCCTGTTAATATTAATGTAAATATTCCCATATCAATATAACCAACTCGTAGGGAAATTAAACTAAAGGCAATAAAAGCCATTGCCGATAAACCACCAGCTAATCCATCAAGTCCATCGGTTAAATTAACTGCATTACTGCTTCCGACTAAAATGAAAAGAATAAAAATTCCATAAAGCCACTTCATTTCAATATTAATTCCTAAAGTAGAAACCACTAATCTTGTTTGACCTCCACTTTGAATATAAAGGTAAAAAACTACTAACGAAATTACCAGTTGCATTAATAACTTCTGAATCGTTGTAAGACCTTCATTTTTACCCTTTTTAAGACTTAAGAAATCATCTAAAAATCCAATAAATGCATAAGCAATAAAAACAAATAAGACAATTTTTAAATCTTCAGTTAATTCCATTCGGTTAGTTAGAATTAAAAACGAAACCGCTAAAAGAGTTGGTAAAATAAAAATCAAGCCACCTAAAGTTGGGGTTCCCTCTTTTACTTGATGTCTAGTTGATACATAGGTACTAATTTTTTGCCCAACATGTAATTTTTTTAAAAGCGGAATCAAAAAAAAGCCTAATACTACTGAAGATATAAATCCAATCATCACTGCTAATATTGATTTTGTTAATAAATACATTTATTTCACTCCCGTCTATATAAGTATACTACAAATTTATTTAGTTATTAATAAGAAAATTCGTAATTTACAGTTTTAGACAGAACAAAAGTAATTTCAAGATAAATCTAAATTCACATGGAAGCATCACGACTTCCCCTTTCTACTTCACCGGATACTTTGTATCCTCCATAGACCAAATTTCGATGGTCGCCACCGTTTTTTTATATGATTTATAATTATTCTAAATTAACTTTAACTCTCTTTCTAAATTTTCTAAATATAATTTCATTTCTTTATCCAAATCTTTAAAATACAAATTTGTTCCTTCTACTAATATATTAAGACTAGCATTTATATCTCTTTCATTTAAACTATGACATTTATGACATTCCCACTTTCTAACACTTAAATTTTTAACCCTTTCATCCTTTGTACCACACGAAAAGCATATTTGACTACTAGGAAAGTAAGTACTTACTTGATATACTTTCTTACCTAATATTTTAGCTTTATATTTAAACTTATCTATAATGTCACTAAAGTTTGAATTAGATATATATTTTGCTAAACCATGTTGACCTTTTTCAATCATTTCTTTGGTTTTTAAATTTTCTAAGAAAACAACATCATTTTCTTTTAATATTTTATTTATCTTAATATAATTGTAGAATTTCTTTGCATTTCTTATTTTTTGATTTACTTTTTGGATTTTTATAATTATCTTTTCTCGATTTTTACTTCCCTCTTTACTTCTTGCAAGCCACCTATTTAATCCTTTTAATTTACGTTCATATCTTGCAAGTTGGTCTTTTATATTTTCTATTTTTTCGCCATCACTTGTTGTCATTAGAGTTTTTACTCCTAAATCGATTCCAACCATTTTTAATGAGGGTGTAAATGGAGGTACTTCAATACTTTCTGATACTAAAACATTAGCATAGTATTTTCCGGCTACTCTTTTAACAGTTACATTAATTATTTTTTTAGCAAATGAGGTTAGTTTACGATAACCTCTTATTTTTATTTCTGGTATTTTAGGTAATTTAATTGTTCTATTAACTAAATCAACTTTAATATTTTGATATTTAACGTGATTTGCAGTAATTCCTTCTAAATAATTAGTTCTATAACTTTCAGCTTGGGAATACTTTTTAAAATTTGGTTTATTACCTAATTTTTGGTAATATCTTTTATAAGAGTTTTCTAAATTATCAATTGTTGTTCTTAAAATGCATCCATCAATCTCTTGCAACCAAGGATATTCTCTAATTAAATTTGGTAAATCTTTTTTCATTTCATAAAATGTTAGACTAGGATTATTTTCTTTAACATCAAGATAATGATTATAAATAAATCTTGTAGTACCAAGAAAAGAATTAAGTTTTTTCTTTTGGTCGCAATCCGGATATAATCTAAAGATATAAGTTTTAAATTGTTGCATTTTTATATCCTCACTTTCTTGTCAAATTATTATATATTTTATTTTTTATATTGGCAAGAATTTTTTTACTTTGTTTATTATTTATTTTTTTAATATACAAGAAAAATGAAAAATAAATTTTTCATTACCCAATAAAGGTTATAGAAAATTTCAAAAGCATATGATAAAATCTT
>CANQMV010000060.1 GCA_947625085.1 uncultured Bacilli bacterium | reverse complement strand
CAACGAAATGCAAGAAAAAAAGATAACTTTTTTGAAAATTTTATCTTTTTTCTAAAATTAACTGTGAATTGTAACAAAAAATTAGGTTGCCCTAATTTTTATTCTACTCTAAGTGCTTCAACTGGGTCTTTACGACTGGCAATTTTAGCTGGGATAAGTCCAGCAATAAGGGTTAGAAGCATACTAATCATAACTAAAATAATCGCTCCAATTATTGGAAGATGTGAAATATTACTAATACCTGTAATACCTTTTATAATAATATTAATTGGAATATTTAAAAGAAGCGTTACGATTATTCCAAGAAGTCCTGCACTTAATCCAATAATAATAGTTTCGGCATTAAAGACTCTTGAGATATCTTTTTTACTAGCTCCAATTGCTCTTAAAATACCAATTTCTTTGGTTCTTTCAATAACACTGATATAAGTAATAATTCCAATCATAATACTTGATACAATCAAGGAAATTGTTACAAAGGCAATTAAAACATAACTAATAGTATTTACAATTGACGAAACACTTCCAATCATTGTTCCAACAACATCAGTATATCTAATAACATCTTCTTCATGACCAGCTTTATTTTTATCTTTATTATAAGAATCAATTATATCAATAATTTCTTCTTTACTATCAAAATCTTTAGCATAAAAAGAAATTCCACTTGGTGATTCAAAATCATAAACATTTAAAATTTCTAAATTTTTATCATAAGAACTTAAAGCGTCAAAAGGCATTCCGGTAAAGACATTTAAATTAGGATTATTTTTTTGTTCTTTAACAATGTCACTAGCATTAATTTCATTAATAATTTTTTTGATTAATGATGAACGATAACCAATATTTCCATTAATAGAAGTAGAAGTTGCTTCGTCATTTGCTTTGATAATTCCAACAATTTTTAAAGTTATTCCCTCTTTAACTTTTTCTTTTACACCATTTTCACTATCGATTAAAGTCCAAATATTACCTTTTTTCTCATATAAACTAGTAGGTAAAACTAATTTATATTCAGTATTTAATAATTCATCATAAGTATAACTTGTTTCTTTACTTTCAATTTTTTCACCTTTATTGACTTTTAAGAAAATATCTTCTAATTCTTTTTGGCCTTTAATTCCAAGGGTATATAAAACATAGTCACTTATTTCATTTTCAGAATCGACAATTAAAACTAATTCATTATCGTTATCGGGGAATTTTCCAGCTAATAAATCATATTGACTTTTAATTAAATCGTCATTATCAAGCATTTCGGTAAAAACTTGATAACCCATAGAATACATTTGATTATTAGTATCTCCCATCATATTTGCAAATAAATTACTAGGATTTACTTGAGTTATAGAGTTATCAGCATTTTCTTTATAAATATTTAAATTTACATTATAACGATATTTTATATTTAAAGTTAAATCTTTTAGACGGTCATTTTTATCAATAAACGTTTTAAATTCTTCTAGATTATTAGTTTGAATTCCTCTAGTCATCGTTCCTATCATATCAACTAAAATATCATTAGAATATATTTTATCTTTTTCATGTTCTTCTTTATTAGTATTTAAGCCCATTAAAGAAGTCATAAGCTCAGCTGCATCAATCGTATTTTTTTCAACAGTTAAAGGATAACTTGATAAGGCATCTTCTTCAACTTTATTAATATAATTATTAACTCCACTTGATAAAGATAAAATTAAAGCTATTCCAATTATTCCAATTGAACCAGCAAAACTTGTTAAAATAGTTCTTCCTTTTTTAGTAAGTAAATTATTAAAACTTAAGGATAAAGCTGTAAAGAAATTCATGGATATTTTTTTATTTTTTAACTCTTCTTTTAACGTATTATCGGAATTATAAGGATTGGAATCATCAATTATTACTCCATCTAATAATTTAATAACTCTATTTGAATAACTATTAGCAAGTTCTTCATTATGAGTTACCATGATTATTAATTTATCTTTAGATATTTCTTTTAATAAATTCATAATCTGGATACTAGTTTTAGAATCAAGGGCTCCGGTTGGTTCGTCAGCTAAAATAATATCTGGATTATTAACTAAAGCTCTAGCAATTGCAACTCTTTGCATTTGTCCACCTGATAATTGATTAGGCTTTTTAAAAATTTGGTCTTTTAAGCCCACTTCTTCTAAAGCTTTGATAGCTCTTTTTCGTCTTTCTTTTTTAGATACTCCAGATAAAGTTAAAGCAAGTTCAACATTCGATAAAACAGTTTGATGGGAAATTAAATTATAACTTTGAAATACAAAACCAATTTGATGATTTCTATAACTATCCCAATCTTTATCTTTAAAGTTCTTAGTTGACTTATTATTAATTATTAAATCTCCTTCGGTATAATCATCTAACCCTCCTATAATATTTAAAAGAGTCGTTTTGCCACATCCAGAAGGACCTAATATAGAAACAAATTCACTTTTTCGAAAATCAATACTTACCCCTTTTAAAGCATGAACTTTATCTTTATCGTTTAAATTATAGTCTTTTTTAATATTTTGTAATTTTAACATAACATCACTCTCTTTTCAATATGTCAATTATATGACACTTAATAAACTTATGCAAGCACCTTCATGAAAAGTACACAAATTAATTATCTAATCTTTTTAAATTATCGAAAGATATCTTTTCTAATATCTCAAAAATAGCTTTTGAAACCGTTTGACTACTTTTTTCTAAAAACTCTTCGTAAGTAATAACATTATCACCATATATCGTATCTGAAATACTTCTAATAATTAAAAACGGAATATGATTTAAATAACAAACTTGAGCAATACTAGCTCCTTCCATTTCCGCACATAAAGCCTTAAATTTTTTATTTATCTTCTCGCCCATTTCTTTTTGAAAAATAAAAATATCTCCAGATGCAATAACTCCTAGATGAACATTTTGATTTTTCTTTAAGGTAGCAAATGCAAGTTTTACTAAATAATCATCACTTTTTATAAACGTACCAACATTTGGAATATAACCTTTTTCATGATTAAAAGCTGTAATATCAAAATCATGTTGAACTAATTCTTCTCCAATAACAATATCCATAACTTTAACTGTTTTAGAGATTCCCCCGGCAACTCCAACATTAAAAATATAATCAACTTCCATATTATCAATTAAAATCTGAGTTGTTCTAGAAGCATTAACTTTCCCAACTCCTGATTCAACTAAAATACATTTTATCCCATGAATTAATCCTTCATAAAACTTTAATTCAAAAATCGTATATTCATTTTCTAATTTTAAATATTTAAGCATTTCTACTAATTATTCTTGCATTGCAAAAATTAATCCGATTTTCATAAAGCACCTCAACCATTAAATTTTCTTTTCTATTATAACACAATCTTATAAATTATTTTGTTTTATTTTCAATATCAATTCGAAGAACAATCGCGATACTTGCAATTAAAGATATAAGATATGAACCACCATATGATAAAAATGGAAGTGGTACTCCAGTTAAAGGCATAAGTCCAAGTAAGCCTCCTAAATTAATAATAATATGTAAAAGAATATACCAAAAAATTCCATAACAAATCATTGTATTTTGAGGAGTTTTTGAACGTTTAGCAATTAAAAAGATACGCCATAAAACTAAAAATAATAAAATAAGAATACAAACGGAAATGATTAATCCTAATTCTTCAACAATAATGGCAAAAATAAAATCGGTATAGGATTCTGGTAAATATAAATACTTTTGAGTACTATTACCTAATCCTTTTCCAAATATTCCACCATTATTAATTGCAATATAACCATTACAAACTTGATTACCAGTTGAATAAATTCTTTCACAAGGATTTAAAAAATTAAATCTTTCTAGTTGGCGTTCAAAAAGAATTTCTACTCCATTATTTAAAAGAAGTAAAATGGAAAAAGCAATAATTAAGATTACTCCAAGAAAACTATTTCTTTTAATTTTAAAATTTATTGGTAAGATTAAAAACATAAAAAAGACAATGCCAAGATATAAAATGGTAGTTCCTAAATCAGGTTGAATAGCAATAAGTAAAGCAATTCCAAAAGATATTAGTAAAGGAAATATAACTTTTTTTAAATTAGAACAATTATTTTTATTGCTATAAAAACAACTAAACCAAATAATGGTAAAAATCTTAGCAAATTCACTTGGTTGAATTGTAATAAAACCTAAGTTAAACCAACTTCGAGCACTATTACTAACTTTTCCATAAATAAGAACGATAACAAGGGCTGAAATTATAATAAGCATTAAGATAAAACTAAAATAACGATAAACTTTAGTATCAATATTTAAAATAAAAAAAGAAATGATTAAACCGCCAATTAAAAAGATAAACTGTCTTATAAAAAAGTTATAAGGACTTTTTGCATATTGCATATAACTAGTTACATTACTAGCCGAAAAAATCATAATAAGGCCAATAATTAACAATAAAATAACACATATAACTAAACATTTATCAAGTTTTCTTAGCATAAAACCATTTCCTTAATTTTTATTTTCAATTTTAAATTATTTCATCATCATCAAAAGTTATTATATCTGATTGATTATTAACATTATCTTTAACTACTTCTCTGTTTTCTACTTGTTCATTAGGTGCTTGCTCGGTAACTACATCATTAGGCTTGTTATCATTATTTTTATCTTTGTTTTTATTTTTATTCTTCTTTTTCTTTAGATAAATAATTACAAAAACTAAAATACCTACAAATAAAATACTAGTTATAATTAAAATTACTATCCAAAGGGTATTACTTTGTTTATTTTCTTCAGCTGCTTTTATAATATTAATCGTGTAAACATTAGTTATTTCATCATCATAAGTTACTCTAATTTTAATAATACTTCCATTAACTAAATCAAGATTACCAGAAATATCAACCTCTGCTCCTTCCATCTTGGCTTCTGGAGTAATATTTAAATAATTAACATCTCCAATTTCTAAATCATACTCATATTTATCTTCTTTAAAATCAAGTTCATAACCAGCAATTTTTAATGATTTTAAATTAGCAAGGGTTTTATCTTCTTCGGAAATTTTAGTAACTTTAAGGGTATAAGTATTGGTATTGCCATCATTTTCAACTGTTATTTTGACTTCGTTTAAGCCTATTTGTAGTTTAGTTGGATTATCAATTGTAACTTTAGCTTTGGAATCATTAGGAACAGCATCAATTTTTAAAGCATCAACACTTTTTAAAACGGTTATTTCATAATCAAATACTAAACTTTCAAAATCAAATTTTACTCCTTCAATATTTAAACTTTTTAAACTAGCATCTTCTTCGTCACGTCTTGAAACAGTAATAACATAAGTTGTAACATCACCAGCTTCCGAAATTACTTTAATGCGAACTTCTTTTTTATCATCAAAAAAATCATATGAAAGTTTATTATTTACAGCTTCTTCTATTTTGGCATTAGCATTATTAGGAGTTGCTTCAATTTCAATTTTTTTAGCTGAGTAACTAACCGTTGTTGAATATTTAAAGGTTCCGCTTTTTAAAGAGATTTCTTCACCATTGATTGTTATTTTTTTTAATGAACTATCGGTTGATAAAGATTGTTTGGTAATTTTAAAGGTATAATCTTGGGTAGATTGGTCTTCAGCTGTTACAGTTACACTAAACTCATTTACGCCTTCTTTTAGTGAGCCTTCAATTTGATTTTTAGAAACGCTTGCTTTAGTATCATTAGTTTTATAAGTAATTACAACTTTGGTAATTTTGTTATCTGTTACAATATGTTCACAGACAAAATTGCTACAAACAATCTTTTGACCATTTACATAAATATCCGTTAAAGTTTTATCACTACTTTTTTCACTTGCAACTGGAGTATCTTCTATTTCATCAGCTAAAACATTTAAATTTAAACTTAAAGTGAAAATACATAAAATAAGAATAACTATTTTTTTCATAGGCACCTCTTTATTATATAAATCATTATAACAAAAAATTTTTTCAAATTCAATAAAAATATGGCAATCGTTTAAAAATGCCTTTTTTAAATATTTTTCATAAAAAAAGTAATGAAAATTAAATAACATATTTAATTATTTTTATTTCATTACCTTTAAATTATATCAAATTCGTCAAAATTCACCTATTCATAATAGTCTGAGTATCACAAAGAGTTATTTGTCCTTCTTCATAGCCATATACTTTTAATCCATCTTTATGAGTTGCACTTGTCCATGGATAATATATGTCTTCTAAACTATTTTTAGACGGTATATTTTTTATTTCATCACAGGTCTTCTTAACTTCTAATCTTTGAAAATTACTATAGCTATCTGAATTAACATTACCATAAAAAGCATCGGAGCCTATATACTCTATTCCACTTCCAACTTTTACTTCTTCTAACGGATTCCATCCAAAAGCACCATAATCTATCCATTCTACACTATTTGGTATTTCTACTTTTGTTAAATTATTATCACCAAAAGCTACACTTCCTATTATCCTTACTGTATTTGGGATTACTACACTTGTTAAGTTTTTCCCATAAAATGAGTCAGAAGGAATTGCAGCAATTGGCATTATATAACCTTCATTATTAAATTTATCACTACCACCTATAACTGTTACTTCATTTCCATGTATTCTGCTTGGTATCACAACATCAGGGCCACAAGACTTATCATAATCAGTTATCATAATTTCCGTTTTTCCATTATTATTAAATTCTTGAGTTGCAAAACAATATGCTGGCTGAGTATAATTTACTTCTTTCTTATTAAAGTCTCCTTTTACATCAACTTTTACACTTGCATAAACTTTATCATTCCAAGTTGTTGTATCATAATCAATATTATCTCCTTCGCCAATTCTAACACTATCTGATATCCACATATATAGTCTATATGTTTTCGTTATCTTTTCCGTAGTATTTGCATTTATTGTATTTACATATATTGTTTCATTACTTATACTTTCATATCCTCTATCTGTAAATATTTCTTGTTCTTCTCCATTTACCATTTCTACTAATCTAAATCGAAGGAAGTAATCTTTTATTCTTTCACTTCTTGTTCCATGTGGTTCTCCACGTTGTAATATTATTTCATACCATATATCTTTACTATAATTATTTTCTCCATCGATTGTAAATTCAAAATATGGTATTTTTTCTTTTATTATATTTAGACTTTTTAATTCTGATATTCCTTGTTCTTTTAAATTATCAGGCATATCACTATTTATAAGATAATCAACTTGCTCTTGTAAAGTCAAACCTCCTCCTGTCCCTGTTCCTTTACAAAAAGCTTTGGCTGTTTCGCCTTCATCAAACAAACTACCACCTAAAGCTTCATTTCGTTCATTAAAATGACTCTCACAACTTGATAACTCTTCTGAAGTCATATTTGTATTTATTGTATATTTTGGTATAAATTTTTTTTCTATTATATTTCGACTTTTTAATTCTTCTAATTCTGAATTATTAACCCACCCCATATCTAAAACTTCTTGAAAAGTAGTTCCATATGATGTTCCAGTACCATTACAAAAGGTTTCGGCTGTTTCTCCTTCTTCAAACAAATCTCCATTACCACCATCTAGTTCATTAAAATAACTCTCACAACTTGATAACTCTTCTTCGGTCATATGTGAATTTAATATATATTTATCACTATAATAATTATTAATATCAATAGGTAACATACCTGTTGCATTTATTTGATTTTTTTCCTTATAATGCATATAAATATCTCCGGCTACAAGTTGACTATTACTACTTCCGGTTTTTGAATACGTATAAAATGCATAGGTTATTCCTATACTAACAAGTAAAACTAAGACTATCAAACTAGATATTAATATAATATTTCTTT
>CANQMV010000059.1 GCA_947625085.1 uncultured Bacilli bacterium | reverse complement strand
GAATTACCAGGAGCAACTTTAGTTGTCAAAGATAAAGATGGTAATGTAATTGATGAATGGGTTTCAACAACAACTCCTCATTATATAGAAGGCTTAGAACCAGGCGACTATACTTTAACTGAAAAAATAGCTCCAGAAAATTATGTTTTAAGTGAAGAGACAATTACTTTTACTGTAAAAGATGATGGAAGTATAACTAGTGTTGTTATGTATAATACTAAGTATACTCCTGATATTCCTAAAACTGATTTAAATATTAGTACAATGAGTATGATTTTTGCTACTGTTTTAATCACTTTAGGAGCAGGAATGGTTGTTTATTATGAAAAATTTGGAAAATAAAAATAAAATTGTAATTTTCCTAGGAATAACTTTAATAGTAAGCGGTCTATTAGTTTTAACAAGTAATTATTTCAATGAAAAAATTGATAATGCTTATTCTTATATGAATAATTTATTACTTACAGCTAATACCGAAGAAGTATATGAGATTCAGGAAGAAGTAGACACCTTGAGTGATTCTACTTCTTCTTTTCAAGAAGAGCCTGCAGAAACCGAGGAAGTTAAAGAAGAAAAAAAAGAATATGTTGACCCATATCTACAATATTATATAGCCAGTATTCAAATACCAAAAATTAATCTAAACAAAGGATTTACCGATGTTAATTCACCTTATAATACAGTAAATAAAAATATTGAAGTAATAAAAGGTTCAACTTATCCAGACCAAGAAAAAGGTAATCTTATTTTAGCATCTCATTCTGGGAATAGTTACTTAGCTTATTTTAAAAACTTATATAAATTAGTAAATGGTGATGTTGCATATATTACTTATCAAGATAAAAAATATACTTATAAAATAGTAAATATATATGAACAACCAAAAATTGGGAAAATTGCCATTTATCGTGACCATGAAAAAACATGCTTAACGCTTATAACTTGTACAAAAAACAAAAAAGATACACAAACAGTTTATATTTTAGAACTACAAAGTGTAGAAGCACTTTAAAAATAAAAGGGGGGGAAAATAATGATACAAGTAGGTATTTTAGAGCAAATTTTAACATTCTTTAAAATATTATTTAAAAATCCTTATATAATAGCATTAGCAATCATCTCACTTGCTTCATTATTTATATTAATATTTGCAAGCAAATTCAAAAATAAAAAAGTTACTAAAGTTTTATATTTAATAGTTTATTTAGGAATATTTGGAACATTATTATATTTTTATCACAGTGAAATATTTAAATTATTTGATTACTTAATAAATAATATTTTCTTGTTTCTTTTCTTTCCTAACCTTGCTGTTTATATATTAGTTTTAGTAATAATAAATACTATTATAATTAAATCAACTTGTTCTTCTAAAGATAGTCTCAAAGTAAAAATTTTAAATATTATCTTTTTTATAATCTTTAATATAATTTTTTACCTTATCATATATAACATAATTAAGAATAAAGTTGATGTTTATGAACAATTAAGTGTTTATACCAATTCGGATTTATTAAATTTAATTGAACTTAGTATGAAACTTTTTGTCTTTTGGATTTTAGTTTTAATTATTATTAAATTAAGTTCGGTTTTATTAAATCGAATGGAAATACGTAAATTAGGTAATAAAAACTTAAATTTAGTGGAAACTTTTAATAAAGAAGAATTAATTAATGTAAATTCAATTTCCAAAGTTAAAAAGGTAATTCCAGAGATTTTAGATACTAAAATAGAAAGTTTAGAAACAGTTGAAGATTTTTCAAAAGAAATTCAAAACGATATTCAAACTGAAAATGCAAAAGCTTCTTTAAAAAATACTTTAGTTATTGAACAACTTGAAGATTTTGAAACCCCAAGTGAAATAGCTATTAAAAAAGAAGAAGTTAAAGAAGAAAGTCCAAAAATTACTTTAAGTTCTTATGATTCTATTTTTAAAGAAAATAATCAAAAATTAGAAGTAGATATTGCTAAAAATATGCAAGTTGTTTTTGATAATAAATCTAATAATCTAAATAATATTATTTTAGATATTCAAGAATTAAAAAATAATAAAGACGATAAAAATAAAATTGAGAAAATTTATGAAAATATTAAAGATAATCGTAATGAATTAACTTTAAATGACTATAATACTTTAATAAATGCTTTATTAGAATTAAAAAAATAACTTTAGAAAGGAGAAATAACTATGAATGAATATTTTAATTTATTTATATTAAATAACTATAATAAAACTCTTCTTGAGGCCTTAAGATATGGAATTAATGATACTGATTCAGTTGAAGAAATAAAATTAAAAATATTAAAAAATAGAACCATTATTGAAATATGGTTTCAAAATGGAATTTGTTCTAAAGAAGTTGATGAGGCTTTAGGAGTTGATTATCTTAAATATCAAGTTACTGGTAGAGAATTTTTAAATTATTTTTTAAGTGATAATTTTCAAAATGACCCTTTATCAAAAGTAACAGTTCAAACTGTATCAGGCTTAAAGCGATTAATTAGAGATTCATCTTTAGAAGGAAATGTTAAATTATTATCTGAAGTTAAAGGTATCAGTCAAGAAAATAAAGAAACTACATTAGTAAAAAATTATTAAGGTAGTTTTTTTTATATAAAAATTTATTTGGTTCTTAAAGAAATTAAAATTAAAAATAAACTAAAGATTTGTTTTAGAACGAGAACTTTAATTTTTAGATTTTTTAAAATAAGAGTTAGTAAATCAAGGGTAAAAACTAATAAAATAATATAGGTTGCATGAGGGGGAATATTTTCTATTATGAAGTGAGTGAAAAAAGGATGCAGATAAAAAATTGTTGTAATTGCTAATAATCCCCAAATAAAAGAATTACAAAGACAGATATATTTTCCAAAGTGAAATTTATGATTACTATAATCCCATTTATCAATTTTTAAAAAGAAATGAATAACATGACCACCAATTAATTCAGTTAAAGTTGTTAATAAAGCAAATCCTAAATAATATATAAAATAGCTAATAAAATTAGGTTTTAAAATCAAGGATAATTGATTATAAAAAAGTAAGCAAAAAAATATCCCAAAACCGTAAACTAAGGTATAAGGACCAGCAAAGATACTACTATGAGCATTAACTTTATAATGCTTATAAACAACACTTTCGAGAATAAACCCAAGTAGCGAATAGAAAAAAATTAAATTAATATAGTATAACATAAATTCACCTCTTTCAAGTTTATGACTAATTTTGTAAAATATTTGTCTTTTTTTGTTTAATAGTATAAAATATTAATATAAGCAATAATTGAAAGGAGTAAAAAATTATTGTTAGCGCCAGATCCAATAATGGATGACGAGGATTAATGTTATCGAATTTTTCGGCGGATGCATTAACGGGTAGTACTCGAGAGATATATTACAAAAATTAAAATTAAAATTATAATAAAAAATATATCAACTAGAAAGAAGGATTTATGTGTGGAATTATAGGGTATAATGGTAAAAAAAATGCTATACCTATTGTTATAAATGGTTTAAAAAATTTAGAATATCGTGGATATGATTCCAGCGGGATAGCTTATTTTTTTAAAGAAAAAATAAAAATAATTAAAGAAAAGGGGAGAATTTCTGAATTAGAAAAAAATCTTGATAATGATATGCCAACTCTAGCGATTGGTCATACTAGATGGGCAACGCATGGTAAACCAAGTAAAGTTAATTCACATCCGCATATGGTTGGGGAAGTATGTTTAGTTCATAATGGTATAATTGAAAATTATTTATCTTTAAAAGAAGAATTAATCAAAAAAGGTTATGAATTTAAAAGTGAAACTGATACTGAAGTTGCCTGTGCTTTAATAGATTCTTTATATAAAAAAAATCGAAATAAAATAGAAGTCTTAGAACAAATTCAAACTCTTCTTAAAGGTAGTTATGCCTTATTAATAATGTTTTTAGATGATAAAGAAACAATTTATGCTCTTCGTTTTGGAAGTCCTTTAATCGTTGCAACAAGTGAAATCGGTAATTTTATAGCATCAGATATTCCAGCTATTTTAGAGTATACTAGGAAATATTATTTACTTGAAGAAGGGGAGATTGCTGTAATTTCTAAAGATAAAGTTAACTTTCAATTACAGGGAAAAGAAGTTAATAAAAAATTATTAACTTTTGAACATGATATTTCTAGTGCTAAAAAAGATGGTTATTCACATTTTATGTTGAAAGAAATTTACGAACAACCTAAAGTTATTCAAAACTTTTTAGATTATTATTTAAATAATATAGATTTAATACCAGATATTTCTAATTATGAAAAATTCATATTGTTGCTTGTGGTAGTGCTTATCATGCTGCGTTAATTGCCGCTTATTTAATTGAAAAATATGGGGATATGGAAGTATCTACTTTTGTTGCTAGTGAATATCGTTATAAAAAGAATTTTATAAATTCCAAAACTTTAGTAATTTTAATTTCCCAATCTGGAGAAACTGCTGATACGATTGCCTCTTTACGACTTGCTAAAGACTATAAAGCTAAAACCCTTGGAATTGTTAATGTGGTTGGAAGTACAATTGCAAGAGAAGCTGATTTAGTAATTTATATTAATGCCGGATGTGAAATTGCTGTTGCAACAACTAAAGCTTATACTCTTCAAGTCTTAACTTTAAGTTTAATTGCTTACAAATTAGGACTTATTAAAGGAGTAATTAAAGAAGATTTAAAACAACAAATTTTAAGTGATTATTTAAAATTACCAATGGAAATTAGTAAAATTTTAAAATTAGATTATAAACAAATTGCTAAGAAAATTTATAAAAGTAAAAATATCTTTTTCATTGGTCGTTTACTTGATTATTGTATCTGTGAAGAAGGCTCTTTAAAATTAAAAGAAATTTCTTATATTCATTCGGAAACTTATGCAGCTGGAGAATTAAAACATGGAACGATTTCTTTAATTGAAGATAAAACTCCAGTTATTGCTGTTGTAACTTCTTTAGAAATTGCGGAAAAAACGATTAGTAATATAAAAGAAGTTAAAGCAAGGGGGGCTTATACAATAATTTTAAAGACTAAAAATATAAAAATTGAAGAAGAGTTATGTGATGATTTAATAGAAATTCCGGAATTATCAGATTTAGCTAGAGCAATCTTAGCAATTGTTCCATTACAAATGTTAGCTTTTGAAGTAGCTTTTCAATTAGGTTATGATATTGATAAACCAAGAAATTTAGCTAAAAGTGTAACAGTTGAATAAAAATAGGTGATATTATGTTAAAAGAATTAAAAAATATCTTACATTATAACTTTAAAAACCTGTTAAAATTTGAATTTATATTTAAATTATTAACAATTATAATTTTTTCACCTTTATTTTTAAGTTTATTTAATTTAATAATGAAAGTTACAGGTTATAATTATTTAACAAAAGAAAATTTTTTAAGTTTTTTACTAAATCCTATTACTATTATTATGCTTATTCTCTTATTCATTTTAATTACGATTTATAATTTATTTGATATTGGTGTTATTATAACTTTAATAGATAATTCTTATCAAAAAAAAGAAATAAAATTAAAAGATGCCCTAAATTATTCATTTAAAAAATCTTTAAAGGTTTTTAATATTAAAAATATTCTTATTATATTTTTAGTATTATTTTTAATTCCATTTTTAAATATTGGAATTGGAACTAACTTTATTTCTTCTATAAAAATACCAGAGTTTATTATGGATTTTATAGTAGCAAGTAAACCACTTTTAATTTTTTATTCACTTTTAATTATTTTATTAATCATATTATTTTTAAAATGGATTTATAGTTTACATTATTATTTTTTAGAAGATTGTACTTTTTTAGAAGCTATTCAAAAAAGTAAAAATTTAAGTAAGAAAAAAAATTTAAAAGATTTATTAAAGATTTGTTTTACTCAAATATTGTTAAGTTTAATTTATTTAATTTTTATTATTTTAGAAATTGTAATTATTGTTTTAATTAATAAAATTTTTAATCAAGCAGAACTTTTAAATTCTTTCTTAATAACGATTACTTGGTTAATGATTTTGATTTCTTTTGTTATTTTTACAATTTTAATGACGGCGATTAATTATACGATACTTAGTGTTTTATTTTATAGACATAAGATAGAAATTAAAGAGAAGATTAAGCATGTTAAGTTTAATGAAAGTTTAAAAAGTAAGAATAAGGTAAATGTTTTTGTAAATGTTGTTATTATAATTTGTTTAGTATTTTTAACGGGGGTTACTAATTTAATAATTAAAGGGGAGTTTAATCTTAATATTGAATATATAAGAACTATGGAAGTAACTGCTCATCGGGGAGCTTCAGTTCTTTATCCAGAAAATACGATGATGGCTTTTATTGGAGCTAAAGAATTAGGAGCTGATTGGATAGAACTTGATATTCAACAAACTAAAGATAATTATATTATTGTGTTACATGATACTAATTTTAATAGGACCGCTGGGGTTAATTTAAATACTTGGGAAGCAACAATTTCCGATGTTAAAAAATTAGAAGTTGGGTCTTTTAAAGATGTTAAGTTTAAAGGAGAAAAAGTTCCATTATTTGAAGATGTTGTAAAGTGGGCTAAAGAAAATAATATGAAGTTAAATATTGAATTAAAGCCAACTGGTAAAGAAAAGAATTTTGCTTTAAATGTTTCAAAAATTATTCAAAAATATAACTTTGAAAAAGATTGTGTTATTACTTCACAGGTATATGAAGTTTTAGAAGATTTTAAAAAAGTTGATTCTAAGATTACAACAGTTTATGTTACTGCTCTTGCTTATGGGGATATAACTAAATTAAAAGCTGCTGATTATTTTAGTGTTGAAGCATCTAGTGTAACTAATAGTATGGTATCTCGTATTCATAATGAAGGAAAACAAATTTATGCTTGGACAGTTAATACTGATGAAAGTATTAATAAAATGATTGAATTAAATGTTGATAATATAATTACAGATGATTTAACCTTGGCTAAGAATTTAATTTATTCAAGTAAATCAAGTAATATTATCGCTGAAATTATTAAAGTTTTAAATAAAGTATTCTAATTTTGGAAATATAATTAAAATAATATTATAAAAACTGAATAGAAAAATATAATTTTATTCAGTTTTTTACTTATATAAATATTTAAAAATTTAAATTTGCATTTTAAAGTGAAAAGTGCCTTATAATAATTTAAGTATAAAATCAATCTGGTGCCCTAAAGAAAGAAGTACGACAACTTTATAATTCAAATAAATATATATTTTCTATATATTTTTCTCTAAATAAATGATTACCTATATATTTCCCACCAAGATGCTTATAAAAATTATTAGAAGGGTTACCATCTAGACAGCCAATTATTAATTTTTTTATTCCTTTTTTCATAACATTTTTAACAGCATAATCATATAACATTTTGCCATAACCATTTCCCTGATATTCTTTTAGAATATATAAAGAATGTATTTCTGCGGCATTTTCATATTTATCACTATCTAAAGTATAATAAATCCAACCAATTATTTTGTCTTGTAAAGTTAAAACATAATAATCTAGTTGATCATTTATATTATTTTTTAATCTTTCAGCACTTTCTTTTTGATGATCTAATAAGCCCTTTAAAAAATCATCATCAACAATTCCTTTATATGTTGTATTCCAAACAACTGCAATAGAATGTGCTAATTCAGTTGAATCTTCTATTTTTCTTTTTCTAATTATAGGGTTCATAACTATCATCTCCTCGTATAAGAAAAATCAAACTCATATTGGCTTGTCAATATGCAAGTGCGTTTCCTAAATTGACAAATATTCATTTGGTTTCAATTAAGTATTTATCAATATTTTCTAATTCTTTTATTCCATCATTGTTTTTTAAGATTTCCATTTGATTTCTAGCAGAATCATTAAGTCTTATTAATCTTTCTTTTTGTGATAATCCTAATTTAATAAATTC
>CANQMV010000058.1 GCA_947625085.1 uncultured Bacilli bacterium | reverse complement strand
GAGAAATTTTATTAAAATCTAAACCAGGAACTGAGATTAAGGCAGAAAATATAGAAAATGTATGGGTTTGGATACCAAGATTTAAATATAATAGTTTAAATGAAACAGTTAATTTTTCAAATGGAATTAAAAAAGAAGAAACTACACTTCAAGCATTTACCAATGAAGCTAAAGAACTAGTAGGTTTTTATGTAAGTAAAGAAGATATAAATAATTTAGAAGAAGTAAAACAAAATATAATAGATAATAATAAAAAATATGAGGTTCATACAATAAATGATAATGAAAAAGCTGCTGCCAATTATCTTTTAAATTCAAAATATGGAAATAAATCTCAGTTAGGAAATGCTTTAACTAATAATCGAGCAGTTATTGATATATACCATGAATTTCCTTGGCTTAACGAATAATAAAATGTCAAATATTAAAAAATCCTAAAATAAATTAATTAATACCTTAAAATTGTGTTATTATATTATTATAGGAGTTTGTTATGAAAAGAAAAATTAAAGTGAAAAATGTTGTACTATTTTTAATAGCTATAGTTTTTATCGCCTCATGCATTTTTATTTTTACAAACGGAAGTAAAAAGCCTATCAAAATATTTGAAAAGACAAGTGAAGGTTATTTAGCCAGTTTTAAAAATACGGTAGAGTTATATGAATTAGTTAAAGAAAAAAATGAAAACGAAGAGGAAAAAGAAAAATTAGTTCTAAAAGAAAATGTTATTCGAGGTTCAAAAATAAAATATTATCCAGATAGCAAATATAATTATCAAGAAATAGAATATACCAAAATCGAATATAATAACAAACAATATTATATCTTAACAACCAATATTGCTAAAACAGAAAAAGATGTTGTTTTAGAAAAAGAATTATATGTAAGAACTAGTCTTAATCTACTTAAAGATTTAGATGGAAGTCTTGGAACATTAGTTAAAAAGGGAGAAAAATTAGAAATCACTGGTTATAATGAATTACAAAGTGATGGTAGTGTTGATTTATACAAAGTTAAATTCAATGAAGAAGAAGGTTATTATTATAGTAAATATTTAGTTGAAACTATAGACCTTGCTAATCAAAATTATGATGAAGAAGGAATATATAAAACCCATTTAGCAAGAGTTGGAAAACTTGGAGGTGGAAGTGCTGGTAATTTAGATTATTACCCAGTTGAAAAGCCTATTTTTGAAAACAATAAAATGCCAGAGCAAGTTTATGCTTTATATATAAATGGAGCAAGGGGAATTAAAAATTCTATTGATAAATATATTGAATATGCTAAAACAACGAAGATTAATGCTTTTGTAGTTGATATCAAAGATAATACAGTTCCCGCCTATAAAAGTGAAGTTTATAAAGAATTATCTCCAACTAATTATAAATATGCTAATAATAGTATTGAAGATTATAAATATGCAATTTCTAAATTGAAAGAAAATGGCTTTTATGTAATTGGCCGAATTACTACTTTTAAAGACGATTACTATGCGCTTGATAACAAAGATGATGCAATTGGAAAAGTTAGTGGGGGATTACTACAACAAAGCGGTTCCTACTGGCCAAGTCCTTTTCGAAGAGGAGTTTGGGAATTTACCATTAAACTTGCAAAAGAAGCTGTTAATTTGTTCGGCTTTAACGAAATACAATTTGATTATGTAAGATTTCCTGACCGCTTAACAACCATTGAAAAGAGTGTTGATTATAAAAATACTTATGGCGAAGAAAAAGCTCAAGCCATTCAACGATTTTTACTTTATGCAACTTCCGAACTTCACAAATTAAATGTTTATGTTTCCGCTGATGTTTTTGGAGAGTCATCTTGGGGCTATGTTACCGCTTATGGACAGTACTGGCCAGCTATCAGTAATGTTGTTGATGTTATAAGTGCCATGCCTTATACTGACCACTTCGAAAAAAAGGCTGAAAATTGGCAAAATCCATATCAGACCATGCTTAATTGGGGAAAAACAGCCGCTTTAAGACAAACTGAAACCCCGTCTCCGGCTGTTGCTAGAACTTGGATAACCGCTTATGATACACCATATTGGAATCCAACAGTAACTTATAATGGCGAAATGCTTGAAAAACAAATTAACGGTTTATATGAAGCTGGTCTTACTGGCGGATATATGACCTGGAATAGTGGCAGTAATTTAGAAAAATACAAAAGTCAATTCAGTGCTTTTAACAAGGAGTATAAAAATGATTAAATTAGAAAATAATAACTACGAAATAATTGAAAATCGTGGCGATTGCTTAAACCAACAAGAATTAGAAGCCAAATATACCGATTACTTTGAACCATTTGACTATATTTTAGGAGATTATGCCTATAATAAACTTCGTTTAAAAGGTTTTTGCGATAAAGACAACGAAAGATTTAATAAAATAAATGATATCAAAGAAAAAGATAAATATTTACAAGACTTATGTGCTTATAAATGCAATTATTTCTTAATAAAAAAAATAAAATGAAGAAATTAAATAAAAATTTTCTTCTTTTTTATTGCAAAATTTAGTTAATTTACTTATTATTATAATAAAGGTAGGTATTTATGGAAGATAAATTAAATAAAAAAAATTCAAAATCAAAGATAATTTTAATGCTTAGTTTAATTATAATTATTATAATACTAGGACTAATAATTTATAAAGTTTTCATTTTAAATAATAAAAAAGATAATTATAAAAATGAAGTAGAAGAAGTAGAAACAGATGAAAATTATAAATACAAATTAGATATTTACAAATCAAAAAATGGTTATTTATGCCAAACTTTAGATAATGATTGCACTGAAGTTGCTTTTTCTATTAAAGTTAAAAGCGAAGATGCTAAACTTATAAATTTTACATTAGATGATTCCTATCTTCTTTATACCGATTCTAATACATTATTTATTTATGATGTTAAAAGCCAAGAAAAAATAAAAACTAAACTAGAACCTATTTATCAAGAATACGATGTTATTCATTATAATAATCAAATTTTAGGAATTACTTATGTTAAAGAAGATGAAAATGGTTATTTTAATTTAAAAACCAATCAAAAAATGTATAAAAATAAATATGCAAGTATTATAAGTTTAAATTCTACTTATTTAACTGGAATAAGAGAAAATGGAATGATGAGTTTATTAAAAATAGATAAACAAGAAGAAGAAACAGAATTTCCAAAAGATATTAATAATTTAGACATTGATGAACTTAAATTTAAAGATAAAAAATATTATATTATAAGTCCTGATAGTGAAATAGAAGGATATCCTTATGCTATCTTTGATAACAATAAAAAATTACTTTCAGCTAATTTAACTTATGATAATTATAACTTTTATAATGAATATTTATATATAAGTGATAATCAAACTTTAAAAAAATATGATATAGATGGTAATTTAATTACTTCAATTTCTAATATTAAGGGAGAAATAAAACAAGTTTCTAAAAATTATGCTCTTTATATTGATTCTAAAAATTATTTAAATTTAATTAATATAGATACTAAAGAAGAAAAACAAATTACAAAATTTGATTCCGAAAAGTATAATTTTGGATTTATGTCTGGGTATTATACTAAAGAAGAATTAGAAAATATTGATAATGGTAAAGAAGAAGGTTACTATATTATGCTTTATTATAATTATAATAGATATGAAGATGGTAAAGATGAAAATGGTAATTATGGAATTGAATATTGTTATCAAAAAGATGGTAATATAAAAACTTATGATATAAAAGTTGCTGAAGGAGGTCGAGATAAACCAGTTTTATATTTGTATCCTCCTAAAGAAACTAATATTAAAGTTGAATTTTCTAATCCCGAATATCTAACAACAACCTATCCAAAATATAAAGATAAATGGGAAGTTAAGGCCTATCCTAATGGAGACTTATACGATAACAATAATAAATATTATTATGCCCTATATTGGGATGAAGTAAGATATCATGAAGTAGATTTTCAAGAAGGATTTTACGTTGAAGGTGAAAAAGCAATTGCATTTTTAGAAGAAAAATTAAGTCTTATTGGCTTAAATTCTAGAGAAAAAAATGAATTTATTATGTATTTTTTACCAATCTTAGAAAAAAATCAAAAAAGTTTAGTTTATTTTGAATTAACCAAAGAAAGAGAAAAATATAATAAATTAATAATAACTCCAAAACCTGATAGTTTATTAAGAGTAACAATTCATATTAAAAAAGTTAATCAAAAAATAAATATTAAAGAAGAAAAACTAGAAACTTTTAAAAGAATAGGGTTTAGTGCAGTTGAATGGGGTGGAATGACTTATTAAATTAGCTTTCATAATTATGTTGATTAGAAAAATTTGAGAAAAAATTAGAAAAATGCGTTAAAAAAAGTCAAAAAGACTTGAAATAATAAATAAATATGTTACAATGATAATAGATGATATGGAGGAATAGAAATGGATGATAAAAAGAAAATGACAATCTTACTTGAAGATGGAACAAAAGAAGAAGTTGAACGATTAATATCTTTTAAATTTAATGATAACAATAAAGAATACGTAATATATACAAAAAATGAAACTGATGATAATGGAAATGTAACCATTTATGTATCTAATATTACTCGTGTTGGAGATGAGATTACTTTAAATACAGTAAGTGATGATAATGAATGGGCAAGAATTAAAGATTTATTAAGAGAACTTTCAAAAAATGAATAATGAGGGGTGAAAAAACATGCTAAACAATGTAACATTAATAGATATAAATAATGATGCTTTAACTATCAAAAAAATTGGTGAAAAACGAGCTAAACTTAGTAATATTGCCCGTTTTAGTAATAAGGCAAATGAATTAATGGCTACGCTTTATCAGCCAGAAGTAAAAAATTCTGCTGAACCTGAAGAAGCTCCAGTTGAAAATTCTTTTGCTGCAGTACCACCAGTTGCAACTAAAGAAGAGGTTAATACAGTAACTAAAGAAGTAGCAGCTGAAAATGTTCAAACTAATCAGGCAGCACCAACTACGCCTTTAGATACAAATGTAAATAATATTGTACAGTTTCCTCTTGATGATGTAATTAAAGCGAGAATTAAAAATGCTAATGTTTTACCTTTTTACGAAAAAGATGTTCTTTATCGTTCTTCAGCTAATGCCACTAGACGTTTAAAAGTAAATAAAACGGTTACTAAAAATGTTAGTCATTCTCAAGATGTTGTAAGTGAATTATATGTATTAAAAAATGAAGAACTTCCAAAAGAAGAAGTTTCGAAACCATTTGTACCTTTAGAGTCGGTTCCAACGGCTTCTCTTGCTGATTTAACTAATAGTTCAGATTTAAATAATTTTGCTAATCAAGATATCCAAACGCCTCAAACCTTTAATTTCAATCAAAAAGTTGATTTAGAAACTAATGATATAACTAATGATGCTAAAGAAGATTTAGTTCAAACATCTCAACTTAAAGATGAACGTTTAAATAATTATTTAAATGGAGCTGACCATTCACCTGATAATTCGCCAGTTATTGATTTTGAAAAATATTATGCTGAGGTGAAATCAATCGCTGCTGATAGTGATAAACTAAATTCTGATATTGCGGCAGCTAAAGAAAGAGAAGAACAACTTGAAACGTCTTATAATGATGCGATTGTAAAACTAGAAGCTTATCGTAAAACGCTAATTGAAGAAAGATTATCTAGAACTATGCAATTAGGTGAACTTGCTGCTTCTATTAAAAGAAAAGAAGGGCTAATTCAAATGGCTAATTCCCTTACAAGTGGTTCTTTAGAAGATAGTGATGCGAAAACCCTTTAATTAAATGAAATTACTAATGTAAAAACATTAGTTTTTTTATGAATAAATTTTTTTTAAAATATCATAATATTAGTGAAACAAAAATAAACTATTAATGATGAAATGTGATACGCTTTTTTATTTTTTTAATAGGATTTGGTTTAGCCATAATTGGTTTTATGTATATAATCTTATATTTAAATTATTTAACAATTGGTTATAAGGTTACAGAATATTTCCATTTAATATTTACTAGATTTGAATGTTTACTTGCTATTATAGGTTTTTTACTTATTATAATAGCAATATTTAAAAAAGGAGATTAAGATGACTTATATATATGATATTTTATTAGATTTTAATGCTGATTTTTATGAATTTTATGAATGGGAAAAGAAAGATACTATTATTCATATAAAAAAAATACCTATTTTTAAAGTAGATAATATGATGTTAGATGATTTATTAACTAAAAAAATTCAAATAAACGACCCTTTTAGTTTTGAAATATTAAATAAAACCGAAGTTTTTGAAAATAAAAAAATCAAAACCATTAAATATGCCGCCTTATTTACAGATTCTTATAGAGTTGTTGCCGCTTTATTAAACGATGATTTAGTCATAACTAGATTAAGTGATTTACAACTTGATGAAGAATTAGATGCTTTAGCAATTTCTAAAAGATGCAATCTTATTCCTATTACATATAATATAATAGGAACAAAGAAAGATTATAAATTTTTAACTAGAAATGAAATTAAAATAAAAAAATATTTATTAGCAGAAATAAAAAATGCTTATAAAGAAAATGATATTAAAAAGTTAGAATATTTATATTTTGAATTTTTTAATAAAGTTCCAAAAGAAGAGACTAAAATCATTGAAGAATTAGTATTATCTTTAGATTTAGAAGTAAATGATAAACATAAAAAATTATATGAACTTATGAAACTTGCAAATGAAAAACAGATTATCTAATTGACAAATTAATATGGGTTTGCTAGAATATTAAGATGTCACACAGAAAGGTGGAGGTTTATGTTTTATTCAGTAATGCAAGCAGAAAATCTATGTGATAGTGATCCATCCCTGGTTTTCTCATTGATTAAAGAAAAAGATATGGAAGTAGTAAATAAAATAATTAGTAAAGAAGGATTTGATTTTAATATAGAAGACCAAGACGGGAATAATATAGTCATGTATTTACTTAAAAATAAACAATATGATTTAGTATTAAAATACATAGACAAAGTAGATATCAATCATCAAAATAATGATGGTGATACGATAGCTCATATATTAGTTAGTTTTAACTATGTTAATGTTAAAGAAATAATAGAATATGTTTTAAATGATAAAAAATTTATTCCTAATATTAAAAATAAACAAGGAGAAACTATTCTTGATAAATCAATTAATAATAACTATTTATATACAACAATTAAAATTCTTGAAAATAAAAGATTTAATTCCATAGATGTTTATTCATTTAAACATTTATATGAAGCTTATATAAAAAATAGTAATTATGGTAAATATTCTAAATTATCTAACTTAGAAGTAATTATTGATAATTTAGAAACGAAACCACTTGTTCCAAGAATGAAAAAATTACTTAAGATGATAAAAATAAATAAAGAAGTTATTAAAAATGATTTAAATTTATCGAAAACTGAAAAATTAGATAATATCATTAACTTAGTTATCATGGATGCTATAAATTAAAAGTTTGCAATTTTATGCAAACTTTTTTAGTATATTTTTGAAAAATTTTTCCATATTATAGATGGAGGGATTAATGTGAAAAAAATATTAATAATAGTAGTTATGTTAATTTTACTAACTGGTTGTGATAATGATTTAATGAATACTCCTCAAAAAAGAGTTGAAACAATGCTTAATAATTATGTAACTTTAGATGAAAAAGTAATGGCTGATTTAGATGAGGCATTACTTAGTGAAACCGTGATGACTAAAGAACAAAAAGATAAATATCGGGATATCTTAAAAAAACAATATCAAAATTTATCTTATGAAATAAAAGATGAGACAATTGATGGAGATAAGGCAACTGTTCAAGTTGAAATTAAAGTTTATGATTATCGCAAAATAAATGATGAAGCTGAAGAATATTTAAATAATAATCCAGATGAATTTTTATCTGAAGGAGGAGTTACAACTGATATTTCTAAATTTAATGATTATAAATTAAAACAATTAGAAAATGCGAAAGATAAAGTAACTTATACTCTAGATTTAACTTTAAAGAAAGTTGATGATTCTTGGCAACTTGATGATTTAACTGATACAGAAATTAGTAAAATACATGGTTTATATGCTTATTAAATAACTTTAAATAGTTATTTTTTTCATAAATAGGTGACTTCTCAAAGTAAATACAACTAGCAAAATCAGTAAATAAAAAAACAAAAGTAAATACAACTAAAAATCGG
>CANQMV010000057.1 GCA_947625085.1 uncultured Bacilli bacterium | reverse complement strand
GTATTAGGAAATATATAGAAAAATATTGATAAATAAAGAAAAAATGGGTAGTTTGTATATAAACTATGCACACTACCATATAATTAAATAGAGGTCATTATGAAAGATATTAAAAGAGATATATTATCAGGATTATTTATAGCAGGAACTAATAACTCTGCTTGTATTGTTGATACAGTTTTACAAGTAAGTTCAACTACCCCTGCGCTAATCAGCGTTTGTATTAATAAAAATAATTATACAAATGAAATGATTAAAAAAAATAAACAATTTACAATTTCAATTTTAAGTAAAAAGGTAAATGGAGAAATTATAAAAACTTTTGGATTTAATTCTTCTAAAGATATTGATAAATTTTCCAATTATGACTATATAGAAACTCATAATATGAAAATTTTAAAAGATGTTATTGGTTATATGGTTTTAGAATTAGTTGATGTAATTGATACTAAAACTCATGATATTTTTATTGGAAGAATTATTGAAGATAAAAGATTTAATAATGAAGAACCTATATCTTATCAATATTATCAAGAGCATAAAGAAGAATTTATAAAGGTAAAAACTGAAAATAAAAAGACAGCTTGGATTTGTACTATTTGTTCCTATGTTTATTATGGTGATGAATTACCTCTTGATTTTAAATGCCCAGTATGTGGAGCTAATGCTAATGCTTTTGAAAAGAAATAATTTAATTTTTAAATATTTGTGTTATAATTAATTTGTCGATTATTAAGGTTACTTAATAAAAGAGAGAATTTCTTTAGTTAATTTTAAAGGAGGATATTATGGAACTAAAAGGAAGTAAAACTTATGAAAATTTAATGACTGCTTTTGCAGGAGAAAGTCAAGCTAGAAATAAATATACTTATTTTGCTAGTAAAGCTAAAAAAGATGGTTATGAACAAATTGCAGCAATTTTTTTAGAAACTGCTGATAATGAAAAAGAACATGCTAAAATGTGGTTTAAAGAATTAAATGGTGGAGATGTACCTAGTACTCTTGATAATTTAAAGGCTGCTGCTGATGGTGAAAACTATGAATGGACTGACATGTATGAAGGATTTGCCAAAACAGCTCGAGAAGAAGGATTTACAAGAATTGCTACTTTATTTGAAGGTGTTGCTAAAATTGAAAAAGAACATGAAGAAAGATATCGTAAATTAATCAAAAATGTTGAAGAAGGTCTAGTTTTCTCAAAAGATGGCGATACAATTTGGCAATGTCGTAACTGTGGACACATTGTAATTGGTAAAGAAGCACCTAAAGTATGTCCAGTATGTAGTCATCCACAAAGTTATTTTGAAGTAAAAAAAGAAAATTATTAAAATGTTAGATTAGTAAGAAATTTCTTACTAATTTTTGTTTTTCGAAAAGACTTTAAAGTCTAAATAATTGTCATATAATTTGTCGAATAAAAAGACTATTAAAAACCTTGTAGATTTAAAAAGGATTTCTACAAGGTTTATCTTTTAAAAATTTAAAAACTAATTCTTTAGGTTGATTTTGATAAATAATTTTATATAAAATATCAATTACTTCCGATTTAATCTTTTTTTCTTTTAATAATTCATAAATCGCATTTAAGTTTTCAAGACCTTCAATAGTCGTTTTTGCTTGATAACTTTTAAAATCACTACCAGAACCAATTAATTTTCCAAATGTATAATTACGACTTTGAACACTAGTACAAGTAAGAATTAAATCCCCCATTCCAGCATAACTTGAAAATGTATGCTTATCACCACCAAATTCTTTTATGATTTTTCTAATTTCATAACTTGCATCAATTAAAAATTTAGCATTAGTAGAATAAGTAATATTAAGTCCATCTAAAATTCCAGAAAAAATAGCCATTATATTTTTTAAAATTCCACATAAAGAAACACCAACTATATCCTCTCTTAATTCAAGAGTTAAATAAGAAATATCTTTAAATAATTCTATAAAATAATTAAGAGTTTCGGAATTTTTACTAGCAAGGGTTAAGCCAATTGGTTCTTTAATGACCACTTCTTTAGCAAAACTAGGTCCAGATATACAAGCAATTTTTGTAGTTTTTAAAACTTGTTCTAAATATTCATGAATTAAAGATTTGCTATTAGGTTCAATTCCTTTAGTTGCAATTAAAATTGGCTGATTAGTTATATAATTTTTCATCATAGTAACTGTTTTTTCAATAAATTTGGCTGGAATTGCTAAAATTATAGCCTCATTATTTTCTATAACTTCTTGCATATTCATAGTAAATTTAACATTTTCTGATAATTCATAGTCAATAGCTTGTAAATTTTTTCTAGTTGTTGTTAATTCTTTATATTCACTTTCAACAGCTGTCCACATCCAAATTTCTATATTTTTTTCTTCTAATAAAGAAGCAAGAGCAATTGCATAAGCACCAGCTCCAATTATTCCAATTTTTTTCATATCTGTCCTTTCTATTATGGATAACAAAATATTATCATATTTTTCTTAAAATATGAAGTTTTTTCGAAAAAATTTAAATTTTTGTTGCTACTTTAAAAAAAGTATGGTAATATATCTATGTTCTTGTTTTGATGGAATTGGTGAAGTGGTTAACACGCTAGATTGTGGCTCTAGTATGCAAGGGTTCGATCCCCTTATTCCATCCCACTTTGATTTTAACGCTTTAAGCGTTTTTTTTAATATATTTTTTTAATAAAGTTAATACTATAAATGGTGATATATTAAAATGAAAATTAGACTGGGTTATTTAGGAACTCCTCTTACTCTCCTTGAAAAATTTCATACCATGACTTATAGTAAATATCAAAAATTAGGAGTTAAAAGTGAAGCTGAACTTGATAAACTAATTCTTCAAAATTTAAAAAATTTTAATAAAGTTATCGATTATAATATTGAAAATAAAGTAACTTTTTATAGAATGACTCATAATATTTTACCTCTTGCAACTATTAAAGATATTCCTTATAATTATCAAAAATTTAAACCTATTTGGAAGTTAATTGGTCAAAAAATTAAAAAACATAATATGCGAATTGATGCTCATCCTGACCATTTTTGTATTTTAAATAGTTTAAGTCAAGAAGTTATAGAAAATAGTATTCGAATTTTAAAAATGCATCTTTTAATGTTTAATATGTTAGAGATAAAAGGAAAAGTTGTTTTACATATTGGAAGTAATAAACCAACTAAAGAAGAGGCTATTATTCGTTTTATTGAAACTTTTAAACTTTTACCAAAAGAACTAAAAGAAATGATTATTATAGAAAATGATGATAAAACTTTTACAACAACTGAAACTTTAGAACTAGCTTTAAAATTAAAAATTCCAATGGTTTTTGATTATCATCATTTTTTATGTAATCATGAAAAGAAAGAAAATCTAAACTCTCTTTTACCAAGAATAATTAGTACTTGGAAATTAGAAGAAATAAATCCTAAAATGCATTTTTCAAGTCCTAAAAATAGTAAAGAAAAACGAACTCATCATTTTTATATTGATTACAATTCGTTTTTAAAATTTTTAAATTTACTTTCTTTTCTTGATACTGATATTGATATTATGTTGGAATCAAAAGGTAAAGATGAAGCCTTATTTAAATTATTAAGACAACTTAAACATTATAAACCTTTTAAATTTAAACAAAATATTATTATCATTAAATAATTTATTTTTGATTTGGAACAATTAATCCTTTATAAAATTTCCAAGCTAAATTTCGAAGAGCAATTTTATTTAGCATATCTTCAGTTAAACTTCCATCTAAAAGAGCCGCTTTTATTTCTTTAATAGCACTTTCATAATCGGTTACAATTAATAAATCATTACCTGCTAAAATAGCATCACGAACTGCTGTATTTTTATAATTAGTAGTAATTGCAGTCATTGATAAATCATCAGTTATAACAATTCCAGTAAAACCTAAATCATCTCTTAATAATTTATTTATAGCACTTGATAAGGAAGCTGGTTTATCTTTATCAATTGCAGAAACTATATTATGACTTACTAAAACTGCTTCAGCCTTGGCATTAATTCCAGCTTGAAAAGGTAAAATATCATTATTCATAATAGTTTCTTTATCTCTAGTATCAACACTTACTCCTAAGTGCGTATCTGAATTATTACCATAACCTGGAAAGTGTTTTAATGTATAAGAAACTCGTTTATCTCGACTAGCCATGATAACTTCTCTAGCAAAATCAGCAGTTGTTTTAGCATCTTCTCCAAGTGACCTTTTATACATATAATCATCTTCATTAGTTGAAACATCAACAACTGGAGCTAAATTTAAATTAATACCTAATTCTTGTAAAATTTCACTTTTTTTAATTGTATCTTGTTTTATCAACGCAAGTCCCCCTTCTTTATATAATTCTCTTGGGGATTTAAAAGGGGTTTCGACTAAATTTTTATTAGAACTAATTCGACTAACACTTCCTCCTTCTTCATCAACTGCAATCAATAAAGGAATATTAGCATTATTTTGAAAATTATTTATCATACTTATAACTTCATTTTTAGTTTTAGAAGCAAAATCTCTTTGAAACAATAAATAACCACCAAAATGATATTTGATTAAATCTTCTATTTGATTTTTTTCAGGAACTCTAACTAATAAAATTTGACCAATTTTTTCATCTAAAGTTAAAGTATCTAACTTATCAGAAGCCATTTTGTAAAAATCTTTAAAAATACCATTATCATTATAAATTTCTAAATCATCTAAGGTATCTTCTAAAGTTTCAAGAACTTTATAACCTATAACTTCACTTTTTTGAATATCAAGTTTTTTATCTAAAGAACCTGTATATTCTAGTTCAATATTAGTTCCTTCTTTAAGTCCCATTATGTCATTTATTAAAAAAGTATAAACATTATCATTTTCATCTTGTAAAGTAACATAATTATCATCGATTTTTAAAACCGTTGAAACTAAATATAAAGAATTTTGGTCTTCTTCTTTTGGTAAAAATTTACTACCTATTGTAATTGTTAAAACTACAACAATTATTAAAATTAAAGATATCATTACCTTCTTATTCATAACAACTCTCCATTCAATATCAATTATATAAGAAAAGTTAAAATTTATGTATAGAAAAAAGTAAAAAAAATAAATTTTACACCAAAAAAAGCATCATTAAGATGCTTCTATAAATGAACAAAACATGACTAACCGTTTTAAAATATTATAATTTATTTTTTCTAAATCATATTTATATTCATCATTTATAACTAAGGTAGGAGTTTCGTATACTTTATATTTTCTTATATTATTTTTATCATTTAAATCTAAAATATTAATATCAAGTTTTTCTTTTTTAGCAAATCTTGTTATTTGTTTTTTTATTTTTAAAGTCTCTAGTTCATTACTTCCAATTATCTTAATTTCTATTTTATCCCTCCTTTCTTATTTTAAGTATACTATTTAATTATGATTTTAAAATGATGTGAATATGTATTTTTTGTGAAATTAATCTAAATAGAAGTCTTTACAATCAATTACAACTATATAATTATTATAATCATTATCATATATCTTACTATCTATTTCTTGACTATTTTCTAAAGTATAAGTATTTTTATCTTATTTATTAAATAATGTTTTATATTAAAATGCTTCTTTCTTTAAAAAGAAAGTTGCCAAAGAACTTTAGTTTCCTATTTTTACTTCATATGGACTACTTTCTGTTCCACTTCCTCCTGCTATTTTAACTTCAGATTTTAGATTAATTGATGGGCGGGCACCATTAGCTTCCGATGAGGCCGAAAAGTCGTACAAATTGCCAGTGCTATTCACGCCCCGAACGTACGAGCCCGAAAATGGGGTTATTAACCATATATCACTTGAACTTGAATAACCACTTCCTAATTGTGCTGAAAACATTTCTCCTACTCGCGGTAATCCTACCAGCCCCTCCGTCCATGTACTTGTTGTTTTTTCACAATCCTTTGTCGTTTCTTTTGTATTTCTTGCACTACATATTGAATTTTTGTAACTTGTATAACTAACTGACCCCAAATAATATGTCCCGTTTGTTATATATTGTTTCAAATTTTCTGTTAACCACGTTTTATTCAAATAATGACTCCAATATTGACCATCACTATCATTTGTAACTGATGTTCCCCAATTACTGTCACTTCCAAAGTTTTTAGTTAATACTGTCCCACCATCTTTTACATAATCTACACTTGTTAATTTCGTTGTTCCATTTTCTATTCCGACTATTCTATATACTTTTTCATCTACTTTTACATACTCTCCACTTATTCTTGTATTTATTGACTCTCCTTCCGTTCCAGTTGCTATATCTCCTTTTATCGTATATGGATTACTTCTTGTTCCGTGCCCAATCAACTCGATATCAGATTTTAGAATAACGGATGGGCGAACCCCTTCCGCGCCCGTTGAGGGCGAACTGTTTTCCAAATAGCCATTGATGCCCACGAGCCGAACGTTCAAGTCCGTATCTGGGGTTATTAACCACCAAGAATAGCCTATATTCAAATAGCCATTTCTAGAACTTGTATTCTTATAACTTTGATAATATTCATACGCATTTAATGTCCCTACATCTCCTTTCACTATTGTTGCACTAGTATCTGTTGGGGGTTTTCTTGGTGTACTATTTTCGTCTGCCGTTGCATTCCACTTTGCATTTTCATTTTGCACGATTATATTTTCTTTATTATAAAGTGTTTCCTTAAAATCTTCATTTAACCATTGATATATCCAGGAACCTTGATATGTTGTATTTTCTCCCCAATTTATTGCTGTTATGGCGTCCTGGGTTATCATTTTCATGGTTCCATCTGAATTAATACTTGTTATTCTCCATAATTTTCCGGAATACTAGACATAGTTAAAGTTAATACAATCGTTTGTTCCTGATAGATAAGTTATTCCGTCTTCTTCAATTGTAAGATTTTTACAACTTTCAGTTGTATGATTTTCAATTGCTTTTATTAGTGTTTGAGATGCCGTTAATGGTATTTCTTTTTCTTTAAAGTCTCCATTTACAGTTACATTAATACTTGCATAAACCTCATTATTCTAAGTATCAATATCATAAATTGCTTCTTCTACATTTCCAGTTATTACCTTATCACCTGTAACCCACATATATAATCTATAAGTTGTCTCAATATTTTCATTCGTATTTTTTGGAATAGTATTTACCCAAATTGCTTTATTCTTTAAGTCATTATAACTTTGATTGTCTATAACAACTTGTTCTTCTCCATCTTTAATTTCTACTAATCGAAATTTTAATAAACTATCTTTAATTCTTTCAGTTCTACCATCTACATTATTTTCTCCATATGATAAAACAATTTCATACCAGATATCTTTTTCATAATCATTTTTACCTTCTATTTTAAACTCAAAATATTTATTTTCATCATAAGTATCTCTAGGGGTTAAATCACCTAAAACCATTCCTTTATCCGTTGTATAATGCATATAAATATCCCCAGCAATTAATAATTGATTTTTTGAAGTTTTAGCATACCTAAATAAACCATAAGAAATACCTATTGTTACTATTAATACTAACAATATTACAACTATTAAAGTTCGTTTTTTATTCTTTTTTAATTCTACTTCCATATTTTTATCCTTTCCTTATATAGTTTTACCTTATGATAAGTATAACACAAAAATCGGCTGTCAGACTATATATTTTTTAATATTTTTTATAGAAAATAGTTTTGATTGGTGGTAAATATATGACAGTTACATATAAAAAAAGGTTTATTAGAAATAAAGCCTATATTCATGATGATGAATATTATTATAATATAATTAGAAAAAACATTAAAAAATATAGAATCTTAAAAGATTTAACCCAACAAGAACTAGCCGATATGATAGAAGTTTCAAGAGGTTATGTCTGTGATATTGAAAATGAAAGTAGAAATAAACATTTAACAATTGCTATTTTAGGTCGAATTTCAGAAGCAATGAATATTGAAATTAGTAAATTTTTTAAATAAAATATCTTGAAGTTAAAGATACTTCTTTAAAACTTCAAGATATTTTTCTTGCATACCAACATATCTATCTACTAAATGTTCAACTTCTTCATCTACTTTTTTATTATTTAATATTTTTCTACCTTCAATTATTCCCATATTAGTTCCTTGAATTAACAATTCAGCAATTTTCGAATTACTAGTATCATTCATAGTTTTCATTTCAATTCCTGAATAAGTCATAGCTTTAGTCATTGCACCAGTTGAATGAGGTTTTCCATCGTTATATTTAGGATAAATCTTTTCAATATCTTCATTGATACTTTTATAAGTTTGATATTGTTTATCAAGTATTTTTTTAAAACTTTCATCTTCTACTTTATCTAATATAAAATGAATAGCATCCATTCCCATACAAGACCCTTTATGTAATTCATCTAAAGCATTAA
>CANQMV010000056.1 GCA_947625085.1 uncultured Bacilli bacterium | reverse complement strand
TCGCATCTTCATTATACTATATTTTGAAAAATTATAAAAGACTGTTTTCAAGTTTTTCATTTGTCAACAGTCTGAAATGTTATAATTTATAACATTTTTTTAGTTCTAAAAAAAAATTAAAAACATAAATTTTACTGGTGAATAATCGTGAAATTAAAAAAGATAATTTATACTAGTATTTTAACTATTATTTTTGGAATATCACTTTATATAAGTAACAAAGTAACCATTAATGATTTAAATCCCAAATTATTAAAAATAATGAAATCTACATTTACAAAAGAGTTAAATCAAGAGTTTAATGTTGATATTTTAACTATTTATCTTAAAACTTTAAATACTAATAACCATTTTAAAATTTCAGAAATTGATAATAAAGTTGCTTTAACTATTCCAGTTAGTAATCAAAAACATGATGAAGCACCACTTATTTATATATATAATACGCATTCTAATGAAGAATATAAATATTTAAAAAATGATATTTATAATATTGTTCCAAATGTAAAAACTGCTAGTTATATTTTAGAAGATGAACTTCGAAAATTAGGATTTAATAGTATTGTTGAACCTTTAAATACCATTGATTTAGTTAATCAACAAAATTTATTATATAAAGATAGTTACAAAGTAAGTAGAACACTTTTAGAAAATCAAAAAATCGCAAATGATAGTTTAGTTTATTTTATTGACTTACATCGCGATAGTGTAGATGGAAGTATTACTTCAGCAACTATTAATGGAGAAAAGTATGCTAAGATTATGTTCTTGTTAGGACTTGAAAATGAAAATTATGAAGAAAATAAAAAAGTAATAACTAAATTAAATGACTATATAAATTTAAATTATCCGGGATTATCTCGAGGAATATATGAAAAAAAAGGTAAAGGAGTAAATGGAGTTTATAATCAAGATTTTAGTCCTTATACTATGTTAATTGAAGTAGGAGGAGTTGATAATACAATTTTAGAAGTTTCAAATAGTTTAAAAGTTATTGCTAGTAGTTTATATAATTTTATAAATGAAACTAAAAACTGACAAAATAATCTAATTTTATTTAGTATATTAAATTGGGTGATTTAATGAAAGTATTTAAATTTTTACTTTTTGTTACAATTTTAGCATTTTTAGCTTTATTTTATGCTTATAGCAATGGTTATTATGAAAGACTTCAAAATGATAAGGTTATTTTGACTAATCAAAAAATAGAAGAATTTGAAAATAATTTAAAAAATGGAAAAGATATAACGATTGAGGATTATATGGTAAAAGATAAATCATACAGTACTAAAACAAGTGAATTATCATTAAAAGTTTCGGATAAAGCCTCTAATCTCTTAGATTCGGTTATTAAATTTCTATTTCAAAAATTAGGAAGTGTTGTTGAATAGTTTTAATAAAAAGTGGTTGTATTAAAAAATAGACTATGATATAATTTATTTAATAGTTGAGGATTATATGAAAGATTTAAATGTTCAAAAAAAAGTATTGATAATTGGAATAGTATTATTAGTAATAATATTAATTGGTTCAACATACGCTTTTTTTACTTATTCTAAAACAAGAGGCGCTTTTTCTTTAACAAGTGGAAGTATTACTTCATCATTAGAAGATGGGAATAACAATATAAGTATTTCTTATGGATACCCAATAAGTGATAGTTTTGCTATTCAAAATTTGGATAAACTTGATTATATGGACTTTACAGTAAATGGCAATAGTTCAGATTCTAATACTTCTATTGGTTATGAAATTTATTTAACGAAAAATAGTGGAAGTACTCTTGATGAAAATCATATAAAAGTTTATTTAACGGATAATAATAATGAAGAAATAGTTAAACCAGCAATTTATAATGGTTTAGAAAAAGCAACATATAAAGGAGTAAACAATGGGAAAATTATTTATCAAAATATAGAATCTGGTAGTTTTTCACATCAATATCGCCTTTATGCTTGGATTGATAGCACTTATAGCCAAAATGAAGTGCATCAAACATTCTCGTTTAAAGTAAATTTATATGCCTATAATACAACAGCTTCAATTAAAGGACATCAATTAGTAAAAGACCAAATAAAAAAATATACGACTCTTGGAAGTGTTGCTCCAACGATTGAAGATGATGAGCAAACAATTTATTTTTCCGGAAAAGAAGAAAATGTAAATTTTAATTATGTCTGGTATTCCGGAAAATTATGGAGAATTGTTGCAATTTATAAAGACGGAACGATGAAATTAATAACTGAAGAAACGGTTGCCGCGATTCCATGGGGTAATGAACTTATTTATTATGATGATGAGACTAAAACTGGAGCCTGGATATATCAATTTTTAAATGAAGATTTTCTTGATACTTTATATAATTACCAAGAAATACTAGTAACGGATTACAAATGGAATATAACTAAAGAAGAAAATCCAGAGCCCCTTAAAGATGTAAAGGCTACGGAAACTTTAGTAAGTGCTCCGGTTGGAAGTATCGATGTCTATGAATATTATCAAAGTTATAAAAATGCAACCGAAGGTCAATTAGCTAGTTATTTAAAATCAGGTGGTATGTCTTGGTGGTTAATGAATCCGGCATCAGATACCGAGGTTTGGTCAATTGATGCGGAGATAGGTTTAGAAAAGCGTAATGTAACAAGTAGTGATAAAGCTCTTGTTGTAAGACCAACAATTGTTTTAAGAGCTGATGTTGAACTAACTGGAACCGGCGATGATTTAGGAACCAAAAATAATCCTTATACTATTAAAAATGATAAAGCAAAAGGCAAAGCAAATGAAAAACTAAATACAAGATTAAGCGGGGAATATTTAACCTTAGAAGATAATATTTATCGAATTATTAATGCTGATACTTCCGGACCTACTAAAATAGTAATGGAAACACCTATACCACATGTTAAAGTCCATTTTGGCGATGATACTGATTGGAAAAAGTCAGTTGAAAGTGAAAATGAAGATTATGTAGGTTATTACTTGAATCATGTTTTTCTTACCGAAAGTTTAAAAAATTATTTAGTTGAAGGTCCATTTTATTATGGAAAGATAGGAAAAAGTGATAGTTATAAAAATGGAATTTGTAAAGAGGAAAATACAACGGCAACTACTAAAGATTGTGAAAAAACTGAAAGTGTTTGGAATGGATATGTAGGAATTCCTCAAATTGGGGAGATGTTTTCACTTACTGCTGGTAGATATACTTGGTTAATTAATCCACGTGGTTATGATTGGTGTTGGAGTAGTGGTGATGACGGAAGACTTGGTAACTATTATCCGAATGGTCACGATGAAAGAAATATCCGACCAACGATGTTTTTAAATAGTAATATTATAATAACCGAAGGAGAAGGCACATTACAGAAGCCTTATCAAATTGCTTTACCTAATTAATAAAATGATAGAATAGATAATCTAATTATTTATTCTTTTTTTATTTTAATAAAATATAATGGAGGTGAAGAAAAATGAGTAAAAACGGCAAACTATTATTTAGAAATTTTGACCCTTATGTAACTAGTGCTTTTGGATATAGAATTCATCCTTTAACCAATAAAAAAACTTTTCATGCTGGAGTTGACTATGGAACTAATAATCAAAAACTAAAAACTTATGCGATTGAAGCTGGTAAAGTTATAAAAACTGGCTTTGCAAAAGCAAATGGCAACTATGTTTATGTTAACTTTCCTCGTCTTAAAAAAAATGCTATATATCAACATTTAGATAGTATCTCTGTAAAAGCTGGAGATAACCTAACAAAAGATAGTGTTATTGGTTATGTTGGAGCAACTGGCGAAGTAACCGGTATTCATCTACATTTTGGTTGGTTTAATGAAACCGAACAAAATAAAGGCTGGTATGATAGAAATTGGGAAGATTTTGAAAAATACGATTACCAAGAAGAAATGAAATATTTAGGTACCCCAGTTACAAGAGATGAAGAAACTCTTCAAGTTTCAATAACTATCAATAATTTACGGGCTAGAAAAACGCCAAATGGAGAAATACTAGGCTACATTAAACCAGGAATTTATAATGTTTTAGAAACGGTCGAAAAAGACGATTATCTTTGGCTTCAAGTCGAAAATTTTTGGATTGCCTATGAAGAATCCTTTGGAAATCTCTTTAAGATAGAAAAAGAAACCAATGATCCAAAAGAGGAAGATGAATTAGAAAATCAAGAGACCGATACTTCTAATAAACCTAGTGAATCTAAAAATATATTTAGGATTTTTCTAAAAAGATTAATCGAATTTATACAAAAAATATTTAAACTATGATACAATGAAGTTGGTGATTTTTATGAAAAATAGGTCAGAGTTAAGAGATATTATTGTTAAAGTATTATATCAAGTCTATATTTTAAATAATACCAAAGTAAAATATAGTGTTGATACTTTAATAAGCGAACAATTAGAAATTGAAAATTCTTTTGTTAATGATTCCGTTAATGGAGTTATTAAACATCAAGAAGAAATAAGTAAACTTGCCAATACTTATTTAAAAGACTGGACTATCGATAGACTTAGCAAAGTAGATAAAGCTATTTTAAGTCTTGGAATTTATGAATTACTTTATACCTCAACTCCTTCAATTGTTTGTATAAATGAAACAATTGAATTAGCTAAAAAGTATAGTGACCAAGAAGTAATCGGGATGATAAATGCCGTTATGGACCAAATATATCATAATGAGGATTTAAATGGAAAAGAGTAACTATATAACCGTTTCGGCTTTAAATAGGTATTTAAAATATAAAATAGATAACGATCCAAATCTTGGTATCGTTTTCTTAAAAGGTGAAATTTCTAATTTTAAAAATCACACTCGTGGACATTTTTATTTTACTTTAAAAGATGAAACTTCGAGAATTAATGCAATTATGTTTCAAAGTAATGCTTCAAAAGTAAAATTTCCAGTAAGCGATGGTATGAAAGTATTAGTATGTGGTAGGGTAAGTGTTTATGAAGCAACTGGAGCCTATCAAATATACGTTGAAGAATTACTTGAAGATGGACTAGGGAATCTTTATTTAGCATACGAAAAATTAAAGGCTAAACTTGAAAAAGAAGGTTTATTTTTAGAAAGTCATAAAAAGAAAATTCCGAAAATTCCAAAACGAATTGGAATTGTAACTGCACCAACTGGGGCGGCTATTAAAGATATTCTTTCAACTATTAAAAGACGTTTTCCTTTGTGTGAAACCATTTTATTTCCATCACTTGTACAAGGAGAATTAGCGAAAGATGATATAGTTCGAAACATTAAACTGGCTAATACCTTTCCGCTTGATGTTTTAATTGTTGGAAGAGGAGGAGGCTCAATTGAAGATTTATGGCCCTTTAACGAAGAAATAGTTGCGCGAGCTATTTATGACTCCAAAATTCCAATTATTTCCGCTGTTGGCCATGAAATCGATTTTACTATTGCTGATTTTACCGCATCATGTAGAGCCCCAACCCCAACCGGAGCCGCGGAAATGGCCGTTCCTAATAAAGAAGATGTTCTTACTTATCTAAATCAAGTTACTATTCGCTTAAATAAAGCTCTATTTCATAAAATCAGTGTTCAAAAAGAAAAGTTAAATAGTTTAAAAAATAGTCAAGTCTTTAAAAATCCCAAACGAATATATGAAATTAAAGAACAGACCTTTGATTTATTATATGAAAAACTATTAACTGTTATGAAACATTACTTAAATAACAAAATAGCCGAATTAGAAATCTTAAAATCAAGTTTTATTTTTAAAAATCCAACTATCTTATTTATTGATAAAGTATATTTATATAATGATTTACTAAAAAATTTAAATACTAATTTAGATAAACTTCTTAAAAATAAAGAAAATACCTTTACTAATTTATTAACTAAAGTTGAAATTTTAAATCCTATTACTACTCTTAAACGAGGTTATTCGATTACTTATATAAATGATAAAGTATTAACGGATTTAAGTAAACTTAAAAAAGGTGATTTATTAAAAACAAGGATAAATTCTGGTTATATAGAAAGTGAGATTACTAATTTTTATGAATGACTTAAAAATATTTTATACTAAAAAGTTAGCAAGAAAGATTTTAAAATTTAAAAAAGATAACCTTGATTTAATCCAAATTATTAAAAATATATTTACTTTTGTTAAAGTTGACCAAAACTTAGAACTTGAAATATCAGAAATTATAACTAATAATTACAATATCTTTCTTAATATTGTACCCATAAATTCTTATCAAGAAAATTATCAAATACTTATAAATAAAAAAACCAATAAGCTGATATTGAAAAGTAAAGATAATTTTCTGAATTGCTTTTTCATTACCACTTATTTTGATTTTAAACTAAAAGAAAAAATGCTAAAACCAATTAAAAAAAGTTATGAAAGTTGGAGAAGCAAAATTATAGTTAGTCAAAAATATACAGAAAAAGGAAACCAACTAGCTAAAAAAAATATTAATAATAAAGAGTATGAAAGTTTTTTATTAGAATATGTTTCTAAAGATTTAAAAGCCAAGATTTATCTTTTACTTGAAGTTGATTTTGCAAATGATAAAGTAAATATTATCAAAGATTATTTAATTAACATTTTATTAGTTAAAGAATTTGAATTTAAAAATGCGAAAGACCTTGAAAATTTTCTAAAAATGGTATTAAATAAATTTAATATTAAAAATTATACATTAAAACTTATAGTTGAAAATGATAATGATTATAATATTATAACTACTAAGAAATTAGAACCTAATAAACTTAAAGTTAAACAATTAAAAAGGAGTTAACAATGAAAGAAAAAGAAAAAAAAGAAGAATTGAGTTTTGAAGAAAATATTAAAAAATTAGAAATGATTGTAAGAGAACTTGAAAGTGGTGAAACTCCACTTGATATTGCAATTGATAAATATAAAGAAGCCTTAGAAATTGCTAAATTTTGCGATACCAAATTAAAAAATGCAACTGAAATGGTTAGTAAAATTGTTGATGATAAAGGTAATTTACAAGAATTTCAAATAGAAGATTAATAAAAAAACTGGGGGATTTTATGAGTAAAACAAAAGGAAATACTAAAAAAAATAAAGATACCAAAAATATTCAAAATAATAAAACAACTAAAAAGCAAGATGTTAAAATAATTAATTTTACTTCTTTAAGAACGGAAGGAGAATCTAAACTAAATAAAAATTTTAAAAATAGTAAAGAAAAACCACCAAAAGATTCTAAAAAAACACTTTCTATAGATACTAAAAGTAAGCCAAAAAATGCAGAAACTCCAAAAAAAGAAGAACTAAAAAAAGAAGAAAAAAAACCAAAACTTACTATAAATGAAGACTATCAAATTGAAAGTTTAGAAGAAGATGAAATTAATTCAGATAATAACTTAGATTTAAAGATGGAAGATACAAAATTAGATGAGCAAACTAATGATATAAACGATAAAATCTTAAGTGTTATAAGTATCTTTTTTACAATTATAATTTTTATTGGTCTATTATTAGTTATATTTGTCATTTATAATAATTATTTTAAATCTTCAACTAAATGTAATGTTGAAAGTGTATGTAAAGATTATATTAGAAATCCAGAAATAAAAGATGATGACATTACTAAATTTATTAAAGCGGAACGAAGTATAATCTATAATATAGAAAGTTTCGATATAAATAAATTAACAGATGATGATTATTTACAATTAGCACTTTATTTTATTTGGGGAAGCAATTTAGAATATTTAAAGTGTGATAATGATGAAAGATGTTTAACAACTAAGATAGAAATGCCACTTAGTGATTTAGAAACGAAATTCAAAACATATTTAAATATTAAGAACATACCTGTTAATTTAAATGATGTTAGTATAAATAACAATATAAAAATTTATCAAAATGATGATAAAGTAATTTTAACTTTTGATGAATTTAAATATCAATCTTTAAGACATAATATAATATCAATAAATGTTACTAATAATAAAATATCGGTTCTTTTTGCATTAGAAAAGTTAATTGAAAATACTAATATTTATACTTATGCTGGTTATAAAAAATTAGAGTTAGAATATAAAAACGATAACTTTTATATTACCAAAATTGAAACAAGTTTAAAAGATTAATTAAATTAATCATTTTTGCTAATATTTATTGTTAAACATTAGTTAAAATTTCACCGATTTATAATATAGATAACAAACAAAGGTGAACTTTGTTTGTTGGAGTATTTTAAATTATGAAATCTAAAAAGCAAGGGTCAAGATAAACTCGCTTTGCTCGCCCTTGCTTTTAATCTTTCATTTCTTTCTCTTAAAACTTGTTCTAATTGTTTTTGATTATCTATTCTTAATTGTTCTTTTTTTACTGGATCTTGTCTATGACCTTCAACTTGTTTTGTTTCATAGAAGATATTATAGTATTTAACTCTTACCACTTTGGT
>CANQMV010000055.1 GCA_947625085.1 uncultured Bacilli bacterium | reverse complement strand
ACTATAACCAGTATTACTTGCTACTGAACGATTACCAGTATTACTTGCTACTGAATAATCACCAGTATTACTTGCTACTGAACGATTACCAGTATTACTTGCTACTGAACTATAACCAGTATTACTTGCTACTGAACGATTACCAGTATTACTTGCTACTGAATAATCACCAGTATTACTTGCTATACTATTATCCTTCTCTTTATGTGCTGATTTCTTTTTATCTTCTTTTACATGTTCATAAGTAAATTTAATAGCTGCATCTGCCAATCCTTTTAATCCTATCTCAGTTCCTATTTTTATCTTATTGGTCGCTACCTTTGTATCTTCGCTATTTTTTTCTTTATTAATCTTTCCTAAAGCTTCAACCTCACAATATCTATTGCCATCTACTGGAGGATAATAATCCAATACATCCAAAGGATGCTCACAAAAATGAAATCCTCTATTACAACAAATTGGTTCTACATCATCTTCAAATTCCTTTTCAACTTCATATTGAAATCCCCTGCATTTTAAATCTTTATCAAATCCTTTATAACCTTGCATACAATTTCTCCTAATTTACTATTTTTCTTCAATTAAGCTATCTAAATACTTATTTGCTTTATTTTTACTTAATCCACTGTTTTTTTGAAAATATGCTGTTAAAAATCCTATTCTTTTATCGTATTTATCTTCCTTAGATTTCTTTACTATTGTTTTAGTTCCATCATTCCAAAATAGAATAGTGGCACCTTTATTGATTATGTATTTTTTTGGCAAATTCTCCTTATTGTTTTTTTCAACCGTTGATAATGATTGTGATACCTTTAATGAATTATATCAATTCTTGGTATTATAAATTCTAGTCCCATAAATTTTCCTCCTATATAAAATCTCTATCACTTATTCCATATTGTTCTGCTAACGGAATAGGTCTATAATTTTCTTCTATATCTTGCTTTAAATTTTTATTTTCTTCCTCTAATTCATCTATAACAGTTTGTTGATATTCTAAAAGTGATAATATATCAGCTACTGATACACTTTCTTTATCTTCATATAATTGACTTAAAATCATACTTTCTTCAGTGCTTATTAATATATTTTTCATTACTCTTCCTTACTTTCAAAATATCTAATTGCTGCATTTATATAAGACTTTGAATTATTTAATTTTTCTAATGCATAATCTGGATGTATTTTTTTATGCTCAGTATAAACTTCTAATACTGCTGATATTCCAATTAATGAATCAACTAAATCTTTTAAAAATGCACTATCTCTTGAATGAGTTGAATAATATTCATCATAAACTTTCATATAATTATTTAATATTTTATTTAAATCTCGTTCTAGACTATTTCTAGTTAGCATTCTTGCTTCTTCCATATACTCTCCTTATATTTTCTTAAAACTTCTTCTATTTCTTCATCAGTTTTAAATTCTATTTCAACCAATCTCCCCAAGTCTTTCTTTGGTAGCCAAATAGCATATAATTTATCAAAATGATTATCTTTATTTAAACTATTGTAAGCATAAGCATATAAACTTAATTGCCAACTTAAATATTCTTTATCTAACTCTGCTGTTGTTTTAATATCACATAAACAATGTTTTTTTCCAATTGTTGCTATCATGTCAAATCTTCCAGCATAAACATCTTGATAATGAATCATTTGTTCTTGTTCTTCTACTTGAATATGATATTTATCTTTAAGTCTCAAATATTGTTTTAAACTTGTTTCTTGTAAATAAATTAAATCAAGTGCAATTATTGTTGTACTAAGTGCTTCTTCATGCTCCATTGCTTGTAAGTTTATTTCGTACATTTCGATAGCTGAATGAACTTTACTACCATAATTGGCTTTTTTATTTAATATTTCTTTTGGAACATCTTTGTATTTATCTGGAAAGATGAAGTGAAGTATTTCACTTACACTTGGAATAATCACTCCATCTAGCAAATAAATATGTTCTTCTTCTATGAACTCTAACATTTAACCTCTATTGAAACTGAACTAGATACATTGCTGGTTTTAGAATATTCTTCAGCAACATCAGGTAATTCTTCTTTTAGTTTTTTACTATCAATAGTTGTTCTAACAGTTCCTTTTTTATAAATTGCCCTAATAAAATCATCTTCATAAGTTAAAATATTATTTTTTTCCATAGCATTCTTTAAAGCTTCTTTAACTTCTTTTAATTTCAAATCCATATCTAAAACCGTTCTTTGAAATTCAGCATATTTTTGAGTAAATTCTTGTGCTACTACTATTTTTCCGTTTTCTACTTTTACTAAATCATTCATTTGTTTGTTCTCCTTTCTTTTTTATGGCTCCTACCAAAGCACTTGCTTTTTGAATTGGTAAATCTTCAAGTTTAGTTATTTTGTTTGCTTCTAATAACTTTTCTAGTGTCTCACCTTTGTAATAATTACTTAAAAATTTAATTTGAGGTTCTGTTGCTGTTATTTTTTTCACTGCTTTCAATTCTCCGCTTGGCTCTTTATCTGGGTCATCACCGGTCTCAATTTTATAAGCTTTTAACAAAGCATACTTGTCAGCATAAGTCATTGCTTTTCCTGGTGCTTTATCTTGACTATCTACTCCATCACCATAAGTTGTGATATCTATAAATTCACTAGGATTATCAACATTTACAAACCTGTATTCTACTTCTATTCTCATAAATAATTGTTTTTTTTCTGTTGTTTTCCCATTATACTCTGTTGTCGTTGTCAATAAATTTGTATCAATTATTTTTCTTGAATTTGGATAACTATAAATTCCTAGTTCTGATTCAATTGGTTTAACTGCATTTAAAACATCTACTTCTCCTACAGCCTTATATTGTGTGGTTCCTATTCCAACATTTAGATTTTTTGCAACTTTGTTTATTTTTTCTGTTGCTAACAACATTTTTTGATAAATGTTTAATTTTGAATAATCGTTTTTGATTTCCATATTTTATTTCTCCTATTTTTCATTAAATTCTTTTGAAACAATGTTTCGTTCTTCCAACCCCTCCGTATTTTTTTCTACAATTAACTTTTGATGTGTTAAATACTTATTCATATTTTCTTGAAACCATTTTGGAATAATTCCTTCTGATAACCAGCCAAGAATTTTTTGATATTCATTTTCATTTTTGAAGTAACCATCTTTTTTCATGCTTTCAACTATTGTTGCTTTATTTGCTATTTCAACTGATTCACATTGTTTTAAAATTTCTGCTATTGAAGGCATAAACTTACTGGTTTTAATTAAAATACCTATTGCTTTTGTAAATGTTTTAAATGGTATTTCTTTTAATGCTGAATACCATACTTTTAAATCTAATTCTGAAAACTTAAAACGATAACAGCTTTCTAATAACTTTATTCCTTTTAAAAAATCTTGTTTACACATTCGTCATTCATTACCTCCAATTCTTTAAAACTTATATCTTTTAGTTCTTTTTTTCTAATTGGCTGATTTAAATAACTTTCAAATTTAGTTCCAAATAGAGTTTCAGGTCTTAAATATTTAGCCATATCGGTATTTAGCCACTCTGCACATTTCTTATCAATTACAACCATGAAGTCGTTGAGCTTAAAACCCTCGTTCAATCGTGCTTTTATTTTTGCGGTCGTCGAGTTAGTGTTGTACCGATAGTTACTACCAGTTTTTAAATTTAAATATTCGATTATTCCTTTAAACATCTCTGTTAGTGAACCAACGTCGTCGGTATCTAAAGGTTTCTCTTCCCCATACCCTATCTTTTCTAAATTATTATCATTATCATTTCTATTATCATTATCATTATCATTTTCATTGTCCATATGGTTATCCATATGGTTTTTCATAAGGTTGTTTTTAGGTTTACCATATGGATTATCATATGCTTTTTTTGGTCTACCACCTTTTATGCCATTTTCCTTTCTACTATTGGAATATTTATCTCTTTTTTCTTTTTCTAACTCCATTCGAGGATTATAGTAATAACCTTTTTCATCTTTAATAAACTTGTTTAAAACATTAACCGAAACAGAACCTACCAATAACCTTATGGTTTCTTCTTTTAAATGCCCTTTTTGATGTTGAACACATAATAAAGTTATATATTGCCCTCTTTCTTCCATAGTTAAATCTAAAACCCCTGTTAGAAAATCACTTGTGTAAAACAAAACTGCTGGGCTACTCATTCATTTCCTCCTATGAATTCAACCAAAACCGCCATGATTTGCTTTTAAATAACTTTTATGCTATAATTCTTGATGTAAATAATTTGATATGTTATTTATTTAAGTGCACTCCCTGGTGCACTTTTTTAGTTCTTCATAACTTAAATTTAACGTTAAGAATGCTATTAATAATGTAACTAATCCGAACCATGTTAAAGTAGTTAACCTACCAGTAAATACAGATTCTAATGTTAATCTATAAAAATCATGTACTATTAACATAAAACTTGCTATGAACATTAATAAATAACTAATCCCCTTTTTATTTATCTTTCTTTTCATTTTTACACCTTATTCTTTCATATAAAGCAATTCATATTCTTTGCTTTTTTTTATTTCATTTAATTCATCTTCGCTATAAAACCAATTATCAACATTCTCTCCATTTTTTCTTTTTTCAGCTGCTATTTTATTTACCGTTTTATATAAATTAATTAGATTATTTTTTCTTTCTGCTGGTGTCGTGCTTGAGTAAATTTCAACTTTTGTCTTTTCAAAAGTTAATTTTTTTATTAGCTCCATAAACACCTCCTGTTATAGTTTATTCGACTATTTCTTATCGTGGTTTTTTTACTTTATTTCAGACACTTAGCGAGAAATAGGATTTGCACAAAAAAATTAATAGAAGAGGTAAAGTTTTTTTATAATAAGGTTTTATCCTATTCCTCATTAAGTGCCCGAAATTTTATTAATTTGATTTTGTTTTTATTCTCCTTTACAATAGATAAATTGAAAGGAGTGTGAATAAATTTGAATAATATTATTTCAATAATCGCTTTAATAATTTCTTTTTTAAGTATTTTATATACTTGGTGGCTTAATAGAAGAAACTTAAAAATTAAATTTATTAACGATTGTATTTTTATTAAAGAAAATGATAAATATGTTATGATTATCGAATTATCTATTACTAATAAAAGTAATAATCCTATTAAATTAAGTTCTATCCATTTAACATTTAAAAATTTAGATATTAAAGCATTATGTGTTCCAATAAATCTTTTAGGTGATAGATTTGAAGTTTGTGGAACATTTATTGAATACGAAGAAGGAACTTTTAAAATTCCCCACCAATTTTATGCATTTGATATTTTGGAATCAAGAATTGCGTTTATTTATTTTCCACAAGATAAGGAAATAACAACTGACGAAACAATTGATGGAAAAATCAAATTTGTAACTTCTCGTGGAATTATAAAGAAAAAAATTAGTTTTAGTTTTTCAAAAAATTAATTTTTTTAATTTTTTGCATAATTGGATTAATTTTTTCTAACATTTCTTCACTAAATTCGTAATCAATATTTTTTAATAAATATCTTTTATAAAGTAACGAATAAAATGAACGTTCAATTTTGTATATTTTACCTTTATAATTATCCATTTGAGGTAACCACAATAATCCATTATATTTTTTTCCAATTTCTAAATCTTTTCTTATTCTTACATAATCTCCTACTTTATATTTAGTTTTAAAATAGTCATTTGATAAAAAAATATCTTTATTTCCCGTATATATCTCCATATAACTCCTATCCATCTTCTTCTTTTTTCTTTATTATTTTGTTTCTAACGAATTTAACAAACTTTTTAAAATAGTTACTTCTAATAATTATAAGTTCAAAAACAAACATTAAAGTTCCAATTATAAAACCTTCTAGACTAATCATTTGAAATTTCCTCTAATATTTATTTCTCTTACGAATTTAACAAACTTTGGAATAAACTTTATTCTGATAAATTCCAAAAGAATAACAATTAATAAAACTATTATCCAATGTATTATTTCCATATATACTCCTCATAAAATTAATCGTAGTATTCAAGAATTGTCTGAAAAGCTTTAGATAATTCTTTTTTTATGCTTTCTTTTTTATAATGACCATCACTGATTTTAATTGTTATTTCAATTGCGTTTAATCCATCGGTTGTATATTGAGTTCTTCCTCGCTGAAAGCAAACATCTTCAACATCAGTCTTAAATATTAATTCCAAAGGATATAATTTTTCTTTTGCCATATATACTCCTATCCATCTTCTTTGTAACTCTTTTGGGTTACATTTTCTTCAAAAAAAATTTCATTATAATCCGATTTCAATATATCTAATATTTTTTTTACTTCTGTTAAACTGAAATCTAATTTCCCATTTTCTTTTAAATTATAATTGTTTTTTGATATACCTAATAATTTTCCCATTTGTTCTTGAGTTATTCGTTTTTCATTTCTCTTTCCTATAAGTTTTGGGTACATTTTATCCTCCTTTCTTGTAACTCTTTTAAGTTACAAATTAATATTAGCATATTGTTTTTTGTTTGTCAACTAAAAAAGTAACATTTTTGTTGATTTTTTCACTTTTTTAAGTTATAATGTTTGTTGAAAGGAGGAATTGTATAAATATGGATTTCGAAAACGAAGATAATTTAGATTTTCAATTGAACAAAATTGCCTCTGAAGTTATTAAAGAAAAAAGAATAAAAAAAGGATACAGTTTGGAGGAAGTTGCTAATAAATTAAATAACATTATAACTCGGCAATCGCTTTACAGATATGAAAATAATGAAGCAAGAATGAAAAACAGAATATTTAAAAAAATTTGCTTAGCATTAGGCGAAAATCCTAATGATGTTTGGAATGAAATAAATGATAAATTAATTAATAATCTTACTTTTGATAATGCAACTCCTGTTGATATTTTATCAGATACAGTATTAATTCCAGTTTTAGGAACTATTAAGGCAGGTATTCCAATGGAAGCTCAACAAGATATAATAGAATATGTTGACATACCGCGTGAATGGACAAGAGGTGGAAAAAAGTTTTATGGATTAAAAGTAAGTGGAGATAGTATGTACCCAAAATATGAAGAAAATGATTATGTTATTTTTGAAGAAACTGTTGATTATGTGTCAGCCAACAATAAAGATTGTGCTGTTATGGTAAACGGATTTGATGCTACTTTTAAAAAAGTTACTATAAATGAGAATGGTGTCATGCTAATACCATTTAACTTAAATAATTCCGAAGGCTATCAGCCAACATTTTATACAAAAGAACAAGTAGAAAATCTACCAGTAAAAATTGTTGGAATTGCTAGAGAAAAAAGAACAAGATTATAATAAAGGAGAAAAAATGAAAAAAACTTATGAATTCTATTCACTTGCAAAAGGTGGAAAAACGCTAATAACTATTAACGATGGCTCTTTAACAATTTCGAGACCAGGCTTAATGTCTAAACTATCTCATGGCTTTTCTGGAGAAAAAACGATTTTAATAAAAAATATTTCAGCTGTGCAATTAAAAAAAGTTGGTTTTTCTAGAGGATATTTGCAATTTATTATAGCAGGTACTATTGAAAAGAGAAGTGGAATTACTAAAGGTGATGTGGATGAAAATATAGTATATTTTGATGCTGGAGGTAATAAAGACAAAATAAATAATGATGCTGAAGAAATAAAAAAATATATAGAAAATTATAATACAAAAGATTGCTCCACATCTAATTCAAAATATGATGATTTAGAAAAACTAAAAAAGTTACTGGATAATGAAATTATCACCAAAGAAGAATTTGATAAAGAAAAAGAAAAAATTTTAAATAGTTAAATAAATTATTAAAATCAAAAAGTAAAGGAAGTGAAAAATGGAAGATAATAAAGAATTAGTTTTATTTGAAAGTAAAAAAAATTAGAAGGCAAGAATATAATGACGAGTGGTATTATTCTATTGTTGATGTTGTTGCTATATTAATTGAGCAAGATGATTATCAGAAAGCTAGAAAATATTGGAATAAATTAAAAGAAAGATTACAAAACGAAGAATATTCTGAAGTGGTGACAAATTGTCACCAGTTGAAATTAATAGCACAAGATGGTAAATCAAGACTAACTGACTGTATTAAAGTAAAAAAAAAATATAAAATAAAGAATATTCTGAGTTGGTGACAATTTGTCACTAACTTAATTTAAACAAATTAAAGGAGAACAAAAATGAATAATGAAATGTCTCAAGAGACTAAGCACAAAAAATTAATTGAAACTCATAGTAATAATATTACAATTTCTGATATGAACTTAAAGGATAAATATACTAACTTTGAAATATCAAGATTAAAAGAAAGTGAAACATTATTATATGAAATAAATACTAAACCAAAATATTTTAAAAGATATGGTAGAGGTAGAATTATAAGAGTTCGATTTGGAGTAAATGTCGGTTCTGAATTTTCTGGTGACCATTTTGCAATAGTTATTTCTAAAAATGATAC
>CANQMV010000054.1 GCA_947625085.1 uncultured Bacilli bacterium | reverse complement strand
TGATTGTTACTAATATTTTTAGAAAAACTAAAAAAAGTGATGAATTTTACTTCATCACCCCTTAATGTTTAAGAACCTTAATTTTGAAATAGTTTCTTTTTTTGCTAAAAATTTTTTCTTCGTTAGTATAGATGAAGAAAAAAATTTAGATTAAATTAATCAAATTGTATCTAATTAATAAATAGCTAAATAAAAAAATAATAAACAAAAATTTATTGACGAATACCCTGTGGGGGTATATAATATAATTAACATGGAGGTAAAAATGGTCAAAGAAGAAGTAAGATGTAAAAGAAAAACACATCGAACTAAAGAAGAAATCGAAAGTTCAATAAAAAGGCTTAATCGGATTGAAGGACAAATTTCGGGAATTAAAAAAATGATTCAAGAAGATAGACATTGCGATGATATTTTAATTCAAATTTCCGCTGCTAATATGGCTCTAAAAAGTTTAGGAGAAGAATTACTAACTCATCATATGAAAACTTGTTTAATAGATGATATTAAAAATAATGATTTAGAAAGTATTGATGAAGTTATTTATTTATATAGGAGATTGTTTAAATGAAAAAATATACATATAAAATAATTGGAATTGATTGTTTTGCATGTGCTAAAAAAATTGAAGATGAATTAAATAAAAATAAAAGTCTTCAAAATGTCATTTTAAATTTTGCAACTTCAAAAATAAGTTATGAAACTTCTAATTTGTCTTTCCAAGAAATAAATAAAATAATTGATAAAATCGAACCGGGAGCGAGAATGATTATTGAAGAAAATAAAAAAGAGTATCATTTTCTTGCTTTAATTATTGGATTTGGATTAGGACTTCTTGGAACTTTATTAAATTTTAAATATCATGAATTAATTATTTATCTTTCTTATCTAATTCTTTTATATAATCCTTTTTTAAAAGCTTTAAAAATGCTTATTAAAAGCAAAACTATTAATGAAAATTTTTTAATTGTAGTATCAGCAATTGGAGCTTTGTTAATTCATTCTGAAATGGAAGGAATAATGGTTTTATCGCTTTATTTACTTGGAAAAATTTTAGAAGAAAAAGCTGTTAATAAAACAAGAGATTCGATTTATGAATTATTATCCTTACAAGATGATTACGCTTCTTTAAAAGTTAAAGATAAAATTAAAAAAGTAAAAGTTGAAAATGTTAAAATTGGCGATATTTTATGCGTTAAAAAAGGTGAAAAAGTAGCAATAGATGGAGTTCTTGTTAGTAAAGAAGCTTTCTTTGATACAAGTAGTTTAACTGGAGAAAGTGAGCATTTACAAATATTAGAAAATCAACAAGTTTTATCTGGTTATGTTAATTTAAGTGATGTTATTTATATAAAAACTACCAACTTATTTGTAAATTCAACTGTTTCAAAGATTCTTAATTTAGTAGAAGAAGCTAGTAATAACAAATCCCAAGTTGAAACAACGGTTTCCAAGTTGACTAAAATTTATACACCAGTTATTCTAATATTAGCAATCTTAGTTTTACTATTTTCACCATTTCTATTAAAAATATCTTATCATGATGCCTTATATAGAGCTTTATCATTTTTAGTAATTTCCTGTCCTTGTGCAATTGCTATTTCTGTTCCTTTATCATATTTTACTGGTATTGGAGTTTCCTCTTTAAATGGTATCTTAATCAAAGGAAGTAATTACTTAGACAACTTATCAAAGATTAAAAAAATTATTTTTGATAAAACAGGGACCCTCACTACTGGCGCTTTTAAAGTTTTAAAAATTGAAATTTTTGATAAAAATTACACTGAAGAATCGTTAATTAATATTATGAAATCTGGAGAAGTATACTCTAATCATCCAATTGCAAAGTCAATTATGAAATTAAATGCTAAAAAAAATCCAGAAGAAATTAAAGATTATAAAGAATTATCCGGGTTAGGTATTTCTTACAAATATAAAAATCATATAGTAAAAATTGGTAATCGAAAAATTTGTGAAGATGATTGTAATGCTAATGCCATTTTACATTTAAATATTGATAATAAACATGTAGCATCTATCTATATAGATGATGGAATAAAAGAATTTGCTGATGATGCTATAAAAGATATTAAAAACTTTGGTATTAAAACCTATATGTTTACTGGTGATAAAAAAGAAGTTGCTTTAGAAATAGCCAAAAAATTAACTATAGATAAAGTTTATTATGAACTATTACCAGACCAAAAGTATGAAAAATATTTAAAAATTTCTAATCCTAAAGAAGTAATTGCTTATGTTGGAGATGGAATTAATGATTCTTTAGTTTTAAAAAAGGCAACAATTGGGATTAGTATGGGTGATGTTGGCAGTGATATTGCTAATTTAGCCAGTGATATTGTAATTGCTAATGATGATTTACGAAAAATTCCTTTAGGAATAAAAATTAGCAAATATGTTAATTTAATTATTAAAGAAAACTTAATATTTGCTTTAACTGTTAAGTTACTTGTTTTGATTTTAAGTACTTTAGGACTTTCTAGTATGTGGGTTGCTGTTTTTGCTGATACAGGAGTTACAGTTTTAACAATTCTAAATACTTTAAGAATAATTTCTGCATTTAAAGTAAAAAAAATAAAGGAGAATAACTAATGGGACTAATTATTCCTTATAATGAACAATTAATATCTGGAAGAGGCGCTTTCATAAAACCAAATAATGAAATCATTTATGTAACTAAAGACCATGAAACAACCGCTCAAATTTATACTCGAGGAGAAGAATTTTCAAAATTAAAAAGTCTTAAATCAAAAAGTGATTTTGAATTTGCTAAGTTTAGGGAAGAAACTAATTTTCAAGGTCAAAAAGAAGATATTGATATTTATAAAACTAGTAAATTAACTAAAGATGAACTAATATTATATAAAAAATGGGTTAATGCTTGTAAAAAAGAAGAAATTGCTTTAATTGATGAAGATTTCTTAGTTTATGTCTTAGGTTTTGATACTTTAGAAACAATAATTGGTAAGTTTATAAAAACGACTAACCCCAGAGGATATAGACGTTACTATAATTATCTTTTAAATGATTTTCAAGTTTTTTGTATTCCACCTAAAAAATATAATGAAGAATTAGAACAATTTGAAACAGTAAAAACTAGTGAATGGCAATTTTTAAATGATATGGAATTTAAAACTTTAGGTGATATTGAAGAAGTTAAGCAAAAAATATTAGAAAATAATACTTCTAAAAGAAACTATTATCGTTAGATTAAATAGATAGAATAATTTAAATATAAAAAATGCTGTTTAAATTAAAACTATCTATTTTTTCATTTCAATAATTTTATTAATAATTTTAACAGCAAGGTTTAAAGTTTTTTCATCTTGGTCTTTTAAAGGATTATATTCAACTAAATCAAAAGATTTAATTAAGGATTTTTTATCAGCAAGTAATTCTAACATTTCCGCAAGTTCTTGTTCGTTAATTCCTTTTGAAACAGGGACGGAAACTCCAGGAGCAAGATTAGGGTCAATTACATCAAGGTCAAAACTTACATGACAACAATTATCTTTAAGAGCAATTTTAAAAGCATTTTCCATAATTTTTTTAATTCCATATTCTTTAATATCATTGGTGGTATAAACTGTAACTCCCATGGTTTTAATATTATTAATTTCTAAATTGGCATTATCTTCAAAAGCCCGGTACCCAACAACTACTGTTTTTTTAGGGTCAAAATAAGGAGTTTTATGAAATTTATGTAAATCATCGTTTAATCCATTTAAAGTTGCAAGTGGAAGTCCATGTAAATTTCCGGTTATAGTTGTGTCAAAAGTATTATAGTCCAAATGTGCATCAATCCAAATAAGTCCTAAATTAGGATTTTTTTTCAAACTAGCAAGGGCTGTTGCAATTGAAATACTATGGTCTCCTCCAATAGCAAGACAAAAATTTTTCTTTTTACTAATTAAATTATAAACTTTTTCATTAAAACTATTTAAAGGTTCTAAATTCTTTTTTAAATCATTAGGAGCATTACTTTTAATAACATTATCCTGTTCAATTTTACTTTTATCAAGATTAGAACTTAATTTTTTTACAATAACTTCTGGACCAAGTCTTGCTCCATTAATATCACAACCTAAATCAGTGGCTGCTTCGATTATAGATATTTTTTGCATTTTTTACCTCTTTTTTAAATTTACCTATATTATTTTATCACAAAATAATATATAATGAAATAGAAGGTTGTAAACAAAATAAGATTAATGGTGAGATAATGAAAAAACTAAGTGAATTATTTAAAGATTATAAAGGTAAAGATGTAATAATAAAAGATATTAAAATTAATTCTAAAGAAGTAGAAGAAGGAGATTTGTTTGTTTGTATAAAAGGAGTTAATGTTGACCGACATGATTTTATTGAAGAAGCTATTTTTAAAGGAGCAGTAGCTGTTGTTGGTTCAAAAGATATCACCTGTACAGTTCCTTATGTAAAAGTAGCAGACCCTGATAAAATTTTAATTTCTTTATGTCAAGATTTTTATGATTTTCATGATTTAGGATTAAAAATTATTGGCGTAACTGGTACTGATGGTAAGACAAGTGTTGCAACAGCAATTCAATATTTAATTGGTAAATCAAAATGTGGTTATATTGGAACGAATGGATTTAGTTGTAGTTCCTTTGAAGAAGATTCTAAAAATTCCACTCCCGACCCAACTATTTTATATAAATATTTTCAAAAATTTAAATATGCTGGGTGCGAATATGTAGTAATGGAAGCAAGTAGTGAAGGTTTTTTTAGACATCGATTAGATAATTTAAGTTTTACTTCGGGAGTTTATACTAATATTACCTGGGAACACATCAATATTCATAAAACTTTTGAAAACTATGTTAATTGCAAAGTTAAATTAGCTGAAATGACGAAAGGTAATTTTATTGTTAATTATAATGATAAATTTCATGAAAAGTTTGAGGCGAAAAATAAAAATTGTTTAAGTTATGGTGATACGAAAAATTGTGATTTATATATAAAAGAATATAATATTACGGATAAGTATACTAATATAACTTTTGTTTATGACAAAAAAGAATATTCTTTTATTTCTCCTCTGCTTGGTAAGTTTAATGTTTATAATTTAGCAGCCGCTTTTCTAGTTTGTATTTCTTTAGGATTTGATATTGATACTTTAATTAAAAATACAATAAATATAGATGTTTCTGGGCGGTTAGAAATGATTGATTTAGGTCAAAAATTCAAAGTAATGGTTGATTATGCTCATACGCCAAATGGAATAAAATGTCTTTTAGAATTTGTTAGAACTTTAAATATTAAAAGAGCTATTGTTGTTATTGGGTCGGCTGGAGAAAGAGATTATGTTAAAAGGCCACTTATGGGGAAGATGGTTTTAGAATATGCTGATTATGCAATTTTTACTTATGAAGACCCAAGAAGTGAAGACCCTTATGAAATAGCTAAACAAATGGTAAGTAAAATAACTGATGATAGTAAATATGAAATTATAATTGACCGAAGTCAAGCTATTAAAAGAGCTATTGATATAGCAAAAGATAATGATATCGTTTTAATACTTGGAAAAGGTAAAGAAACTTATGAAAAAATAAAAGATGATGTAATTTATTTTAGTGATATGGAAGAAGCTCAAAAATGGATTTTAGCAAGACTTGAAAAAGAAGCTGTTACTTCTTAAAGAAAGGAATAAAAAGTGGCGAATGAAAAATAACCAAAAAAAAGTAACTAAAAATAATACCAAAACTAATTTAGGTAAAAGAAAACAAAAGTTAAAATTAAGATAAAGAACCATCTTTAAAAAAGAAACTATCTAATAATAAAAAAAATAATCTCTTGCTAACTTTACTTATAATTTTAATTCCTTTTTTAAGTTTAATATTTTTATATAATTCATTCCAAATTAAAAATAATTTAAAACCTCAACCTGGAAAAACTGAAAAAGAAGAAATTAATTATCAAGACTATTATTTTGATTTTATTAAAACTTTAAAACCTAAAACTTTATATAAAAATATAGATGGAACTTTAGAAGAAATAGGAATGCTAGCTGAAAATTTAAATTTAGAACTTACAAGTGATGAATTATTAGAAAAAGGTTATTTTAAAATAAAAGATACCATTTATTATATTGATTATAAAGATATAGAAGAAAATTCCAATTTAAATTTTATATCGTCTTTAGATAGTTCTAATCAAACTTATTTAAATTATGTTCCATTTAATGAAACTTTTAATACTTCATCAAAAACTAATTTTTATTTAGATGATACTTTACTTTTTACAATTAATGAAGGACTTTCTTTACCAATTATTATTAAAGATGATAATTATTATGGGGTAATTTATGAAAATAAACTTTATTATGTAAAAAAAGATGAAGGAGAAATTATAAAAAATCAAAATAAAGTTTTAAATAAAACAGATAAAATAGCCGCTTTAGTTTATCATTTTACTTATGATTCTAATAATTTAGAAGAGGCTAAGGAATGTAAAAAAAGTAATATTACGATTTGTTTAAGTGATGAAACAATAAAAACGCAATTTAATTATCTTAAAGAAAATGATTTTTATACAGCAACAATGGAAGATATATCTTTATTTGTAGATGGGAAAATTCAATTACCTAAAAAAACGGTTGTAATTACTATTGATGATGGTTATTTTGTTCAAGCTATGATAAATGTACTAGAAGAGTTTGATTTTCATGCTACTTTATTTTTAATTGGTAAAGCTGGAAATCCTAGTGATTACCAATCTCCAAATTTAGAAATTCATTCGCATACTTATGGACTTCATTATACAGGGGCTTGTAGTGGAGGACAGGGGAGTCCTTTAAAATGTTTAAGTCGTGATAAGATTCTTGAGGATTTGAAAAAAAGTCGAGAACAGTTAAATGGGTCTAAAGTTTTTTGTTATCCTTATTTTGAATATAATGATTATGCGATAAGTCTTTTAAAAGAGGCTGGTTTTGAAATGGCCTTTATTGGAAAAAGACAAAAAATAAAAGTAGGAAGTGATAAATATAAACTTCCTCGTTATGGAATTATTAATACAACGACACTTTCAGACTTTAAAACCATTGTTAATTAATTTAAAAATTTATGGTTGAAAACTTTAATAATATAAGTTATAATATCACGTGTTGGAGGAAATATGGAAAAAAAAGATAGTAAAAGTACAAAAGAAAAAGAAACAAAATTAAAAGTTAATAAAGAAAATAATAAAAATAGACATGAAGTTGAAATTACAATTGAAGGAGAAAAATGGCAAGAAGCTTTAAAAAAGTCATATGAAAAAAATAATAAAAAAGCCAAGATAGATGGATTTAGACCTGGTAAGGCTCCTTATGATGTATTTGTAAAACATTATGGAATTGAAAGTTTATTTGAAGAAGCTATAAATTCAGTTATAGATTTTGCTTTTGAAAAAGCTCTTAGTGATAATAAAATTGAACCAGTTGTTCAACCTTCTGTTGCAATAAAAGAAGTAGGTAAAGATAAAGCAATTCTTGTTTTTGTTATTATTACTAAACCAGAAGTTAAAATAAATAAATATAAAGGATTAAATATTAAAAAAGATAAATTAAAAGTAACTAAAGAAGAAATTAATGATGAAATAGACCATTTACTTGAACAATATGCTGAACTTGAAATAAAAGATGGTAAAGTAGAAAATGGAGATACAGTAATTCTTGATTATGAAGGCTTTAAAGATAATGTTCCATTTGAAGGTGGCAAAACTGAAAATTATTCTTTAGAAATTGGTAGCAATACTTTTATTCCAGGTTTTGAAGAACAATTAATTGGTATGGGTAAAGATGAAGAAAAAGAAATAGAAGTAACTTTTCCAGAAGATTATCATGCTGAAAATTTAAAAGGAGCTAAGGCTATTTTTAAAGTAAAGATTCATGAAATAAAAGTTCGAAAAAATCGGGAACTTAATGAAGAATTCTTTGAAGATTTAGGAATGGATGGAGTTAACTCTAAAGAAACTTTAGAGCAAAGTATTAAAGAACATATTGAATCACATAAAAAAGTTGATATTGAAAATAAATTTATTGATGAATTAATGGAAGCAATTGGTAAAAATACAGAAGTTGATATTCCAGATGAGATGGTATCTGAAGAAGTTGAAAGATTATTAAAAAGAGCTGAAGAAAATTTAAGATATCAAGGAGTAACACTTGATTTGTATTATCAATTTACGAAAACAACAGAAACAGATTTAAGAAATCAACTTGAACCAGAAGCTTTTAAAAATGTTTTATATCGTTTAATTTTAGAAAAAGTAATTGAAATTGAAGATATTAAAGTAGAAGATAGTGAAATTTCTAAAGAAATTAGTGAAACTGCTAAAAAATATAATGCCAAAGAAGACGAAGTTGTTAATGAATTAGGTGGTCGTGATATGGTTAAATATGATTTAGAGGTTCGAAAAGCTTTTGATAAATTAACAGAATATAATGAAGCTAAGTAATTACTTAGTTTTTTTTAGTTAAAAACTTGAATATTTTTTTAAAATATTGTATTCTTATAGTAGAAGGATAAGTGATAATAATGGTATCAATAAATCAAAAATTAAAATTAAAAGAAGTTGACAAATTGTCAACCATGGGGGGGGTATAGTACTTAAATATCAAG
>CANQMV010000053.1 GCA_947625085.1 uncultured Bacilli bacterium | reverse complement strand
AAAATCTTACAACATCATTATTATAAGTAATTATTTGAATAAATGTAGAACGCCTTTACGGACTATTTGTTCTCCTTTTCGCGTATAGCGGCTTGAGCTGCAGCAAGACGAGCTATTGGTACTCTATAAGGTGAACAAGAAACATAAGTTAAACCAATATTATGACAAAATTCAACTGTTGAGGGTTCTCCACCATGTTCTCCACAAATACCAAGTTTTATATTAGGTCTAGTACTTCTTCCCTTTTCAGCTGCCATTTTAACAAGTTGTCCAACACCTTCTTGGTCAAGTTTAGCAAATGGGTCAAATTCATAAATTTTATTTTGATAATAACTATCTAAGAATTTACCTGCATCATCACGACTAAATCCAAATGTCATTTGTGTTAAATCATTAGTTCCAAATGAGAAGAATTCAGCTTCGTTAGCAATCTTATCAGCCATAAGAGCAGCTCTTGGAATTTCAATCATAGTACCAATATGATATTCAATATTAGAGTTCTTTTCTTTCTTAACAAGTTCAGCTGTTTCAACTACAATGTTTTTAACAAATTTTAACTCTTTTTCTTCTCCAACAAGTGGAATCATAATTTCTGGAGTAATTGAAAGTCCCGCTTCTTCTGATACTTCAATAGCAGCTTCAATTAAAGCACGAGTTTGCATACGAGCAATTTCTGGATAAGTTACTGCTAAACGACATCCACGATGTCCCATCATTGGATTAAATTCATGAAGTTCAGCACATTTTTCTTTTAAATGTTCAACTGATACACCCATATCTTTAGCAAGAGCAACAATATCCTCCTCTAATGTTGGTAAAAATTCATGTAGAGGTGGGTCTAAATAACGAACTGTCATTGGAAGTCCATTTAAGGCTTTATACATAGCTTTAAAATCACCTTTTTGGAATGGAATTAATTCATTTAAAGCTTTTTCTCTCTCTTCAACAGTTTCAGATAAAATCATCTTTCTTATTTTTGGAATTCTATCTTCTTCAAAGAACATATGTTCAGTACGACAAAGACCAATTCCTTCAGCTCCAAGTTCTAATGCTTTTTTAGTATCTCTTGGATTATCAGCATTAGTACGAACTTGTAATTTACGAACTTCATCAGCCCATTCCATAATGCGGCCAAAGTTACCACTAACAGTTGCTTCAACTGTTTTTATATCACCTTTGTAAATTTTTCCAGTTGTTCCATCTAAAGAAATATAATCACCCTCATGGAATGTATATCCACCAAGAGTAAATTCTTTAGCTTCTTCATTCATGTGAATATCACCACAACCTGATACACAGCAAGTACCCATACCACGAGCAACAACGGCTGCATGAGAAGTCATTCCTCCGCGAACAGTTAAAACACCTTGGCTTGCAACCATACCTTCGATATCTTCTGGGGTTGTTTCAAGACGAACAAGAATTACTCTTTCACCACGTCCACCAATACCAGCTTCTTTAGCATCAAGAGCTGTAAAATATACACGACCAGCAGCAGCTCCAGGAGATGCAGGTAAGGCAGTTCCAATTACTTCGCCATTTTTTAATGACTCAGCATCAAAAGTTGGATGTAATAATTGATCTAAACTTTTAGCCTCAATTCGAAGTAAGGCTTCTTCTTTAGTTATTTTTCCTTCATCTACTAAATCACAAGCAATTTGAATAGCTGCATGAGCTGTTCTTTTTCCATTTCTTGTTTGTAAGAAGTAAAGTTTTCCTTCTTGAATAGTAAATTCCATATCTTGCATATCTTTATAATGATCTTCTAATTTATTAGCAATTTCAATGAAATTATTATAACATTCTGGTAAATCTTCTTTAAGTTTGGAAATTGGTTGAGGTGTTCTAACTCCAGCAACCACATCTTCTCCTTGAGCATTAATTAAGTATTCTCCAAAAATACCTTTTTCTCCAGTTGATGGGTTACGAGTAAATGCAACTCCTGTTCCAGAAGTATCTCCCATATTACCAAAAACCATTGATTGAACATTAACAGCTGTTCCCCAATCACCAGGAATATCATTCATTCTTCGATATACAATTGCTCTTGGATTATCCCAAGATCTAAATACAGCTTTTACAGCTCCCATTAATTGTTCACGTGGGTCTTGAGGAAATTCTTCGTGCATTGCATCACGATAAACTTTTTTAAATCTTTGAACTAACTCTTGTAAATCAGAAACTGTAAGTTCAGTATCATATTTAACACCTTTTTCATTTTTTATTTCATCAATAATTTTTTCAAAAGATGATTTTGGTACTTCCATTACAACATCTGAATACATTTGAATAAATCTTCTATATGAATCATAGGCAAAACGAGGATTATTAGTTTTTTTAGCAAATCCTTCAACTGCTACATCATTAAGTCCTAAATTTAAAATTGTATCCATCATACCTGGCATAGAAGCTCTAGCCCCACTTCGAACAGATACTAAAAGTGGATCTTCATTATCACCAAATTTTTTACCTTGAACTTCTTCTAATTTTGCCAAGTATTCAAAAATTTGATCTTCAATTTCTTTACTTATTTGTTTATCATTTTCATAGTAATTAGTACATGCTTCAGTTGTTACTGTAAATCCTGCTGGAATTGGAAGTCCTAAATTAGTCATTTCAGCTAAATTAGCACCTTTTCCACCTAAAAGATTACGCATGTCTTTATTTCCTTCATTAAAGGAATAAACGTATTTCATATTCTCCTCCTAACGCATTATATTATATAAAAAAAAAGCTATTGTTTCAATAACTTTTTTAACTTTCTTGACATATTAATGACAATTTTCTAAAGTAGTATTTAGGATTTTAAATTCCAAGTTACCTTTTCAGATTAAGTATACCTTATAAAAATATAAATTTCTTTACTCACTATCTACTGGTATATCTTGTTGATAAGTGCAAGAAGAATAATCATTACAAGAACTAACACTAATTGGACAACTATAAATTTTAACTATTCCATCACTACTAGTATTAGGAAGTTTTGATGATGCAAGTTCTTTAAGAGTTAGCATGCTTTCAATTGAATTATTCATATTTATGCAAACATTAGCATCAGAAATCCATTTATAATAACCATAATAGCTATTTGCATCGTTGCAAGCGTAAGATTTATTCAAAGGAAGTACTTCGTAACATTTATTATCATTATATAAATAATAACCATCTTGACAACTTAATTGGTTTTTTTTATATACATAACAAGTTTTAGTTAGATTGTTTAACTCATCTTCCATTTCATCTACGATTTCGCCTTGATTTTCAGAATTTTGAGAATCGCCATTGTAAATATCGCATTCACTACAATAATTATTTTCCTTAAGTTCAACTTTATTCCAACAAGTAAGCCAAGACACTGGTCCGGTAATATCATCTTTAAGTTCGCCTTTAAGAATCTCATTATTTAAAAAAGTTAAAACTAAATTAATTAAATATGGTACTAAAAAAATAACAACAGCATAAATTAATCTTTTACTAAAATTTTTTATGACTTCTTGACTAACCTTTTCTTCACCACTAGTCACCACTTTAATCATTTCAATTGTTCCTAATATAATTAAAACTAAAGGAACTGAAAACTGAATAACAAGAATTAAAAGTTTAAGTATTTTTAAAAAAGGAAAAATATTACAACACATTTGCTTTGTTTCTTCACATGCTAATATAAGCATTTATACCACTCCTTTTTCTAAAGAGAAAAAATGAAGTCACTTGACTTCAATTTATTTATTTGGGATCCATTCTGGATTTACACCATCAGCTGTCATAGCAGTGCACTCTTCATTAGTTATATTAGCCTCACTTCTTAAAATTTTAAAATCATTATCATAAAGAGTACAAGTTCCATAAGAGATACTAGTATCAGGATTATTAAGGTTATTGCTATTACCATTCCAACATTTAAAGAAAGTCTTCCAAGTATTATCAGCTACTTGAGCAGAATCATCAGTAACAACATTTCCAATAAATCCAAAAACTAAACCAATAATCCAAGGAATTAAAAATGCAACTACAGCATAAATTAAACGTCTAATTGAAGTTTTTTGAGCTTCTTTCGTCTTCTTTTCATCACCACTTGAAACAGCTTTAAACATATCAATTGTACACAATACAATCAAAAGAATAGGTATTCCCCATTGAATTAAAGTAAAAATAGTTCTTACCCCACTTATTATAGCATTAACTAATGGTGTTTCACAACTAATTTCTAATATTTGAATAAAATTCATAAAAAACTCCTCCTAAATACATTTATGATTTTATATTACTAAAAATATTTAAATAAATCAAGTCTTTTATTAATATTTTTTGCTTTTCTCAACCAAATCCCAGCATTCTTTCCAACTGTTATCATAACCAAAAGGTATTAAATTGTTTACTAAATTTAAAATAATAGGTACTAAATAAGGAATTAAATAAATTATAATAGTATAAACTATTTTCATAATAACATCTTTACGTAATTTCTTAACTTCATCTTCTTTTTTAGTTACAATTATTTTAAAAATATCAATCGTACAAAAAACAATTAAGATAATTGGAATAATAAAATGAAATAAATTTAAAATAACGACAACTATTCCAATTATTCCTTGCATCTCACTACTACACATAACCATCACCTAGTGCTTAACTATAACATAATTTATTAAAAAAAGCAACTATTTAAAGAAATCAAATAGTCCCCTTTTAGAATTTTTTCCACTTACCTCTTCAATTAAACCAAGTTTGGCTAAAAGTTCATTCAAAATAGGATTTAAAACTCTATCATTTAAAGGTGGCAAAGCAAAATAAATACTAATACCAGCTTCCCTTGCAAAAGTTCTAATATCACTATCTGATAATAAAGAATTATATAAAATTACTTTTTTACCTTTTAAACGACTAAAAGCCATTCTATCACCCATCAACAATTCATTAATTTTATAAAGTGATGGATCAACTAAATAAATAATGTCATTACAAATTTCTGAATTTATATTATTATCATCATCTAAATCTAAAATTAAAATATCAAAATTAGAAAGACTAGAAAAAAAGTCTTTTAATCTTGTCGATTCAATCGAATATAAATTATTGTAATTATAATACATAAAGTTATTTTTATTTACTTCAAGTGCAAAAGTTGGCTTTTTATGAACTTCATTTAAACTTTTGGTTAACATATAGCATAAAGAAGTACTACCAGAATCTTTAGTAACATTTTTAATTCCTAATATTATTCTTCCAGTAGCATCAGCAAGAGAACTAGAAAAATTTAAATCAAGTTCATTATTTTGATTATTAACACTTGGTTTATCAACTACAACATAATCTTTTACTGAATCATAATTATTACTTTTTTTAACAAGTTCTAATAATCCTTTTACATTATCAGTAAAATTATAAATATTTAAACTCACTAAAAAAGATAAGAAGTTTTTAGGAGGTGGATTATCAGGCGGTAAAAATAAAATTAGTTTTTCAGTATCAAATACTTGCGAAAGTTCTTTTAAAACATCACTTTTAGGAAACCCACTAATCGCGGTTGCATCAATAATTAATTTTTTATAAAAAATAGAATTAATATTATTAGCAAGGTCAGAAATTTTAAATTCACCATTTAATTCTTTCATAACATCAATATTAGCACTATTTATTAATTCTTTATATTTATTAGTAACTATTATATTCATAAAATTCCTCATTAATTAGTATATTGTGAATTACAAGTTGCCCCATAAATTGCTTTGGTTTCATTATTAATTTTTAAATTTAAATCGATTCCCATAAGTGGAAGTTCAAAAGATACAGAAGTTGTAACTCGATAAATGGGATCGCCATTAGAGTTTTCGCGACAAGTAATAACTAAGCCATTTTTATCAACATAATAATTTCTATTTCGTAAATCTTCAACTAATTGACTTCTTAAAACATTACCTTCACTTTCTTCAAGCGCGGTAATAACATAATTACTAGCACGATAAGTAGCCGCGTAGTTCATTATTAAACCAATAAATACAATATAAATAAAGATAAAAATTAATATAATATAAAATAGCATTGAACCACCAACGGCTTCTCTCATACTAACATCTCCTTAATTTCTTTTATTATTTTACAATCATTGTAGATTTAGGATTTCCAACATCGGTATCAAAACTACCCCATTTATCATCGATAGCTTCTTGAATTTTTGGCCAAAATAAAGCAAATATTCCAACAATTACCCCAACAGCAATAATTGTAACTAAAGTCATACTTAATTCTCCACTGGCTTCTTTCATCTGAATTTCTCCTTTCTAATTTACAATTTTAGTATATCATTAATTAAACTAATTATCAATATTTTCTGGACTTTTTACTATTTTTTTACATATCCATCATCATCATCATCATAGCAATAAATAGAACAAGCATTGTTCCCCCACCAGTAACCATTAACATAGCAAGGGTTTTCTTTTCCATTTTATCAAGACGTTTTTGATACTTTTGTTCACGTGCTTTATTTTGCAAAGACGAAACACTTTTGGAAAAAACAAGTAATTGTTCTTGTTTATTTTCTTGAGCTCCGATACTTAAACGATATAAAAGTCGCATCATTCGAAGGGAATCTCGAACAGGATACTGTTCAGCAAACTCAATATAAGGGTCAATACTAGAATCTCCTTCGTCAATTTTTTTTATCATTTCCCGTAAACCATCTTTAAACATATCGGGAGCTGTTTCAATTGACCTCGAAATTGCAACTGGAATTGTATAGTGCTGAGCCAATATTTCAATACTTTTTAAATAATAAGGCAAAGTTTGGTCAATTTCAGTTAAATGTTTTTTATAATAACCTTTTAAGGAACTATATTGATTTTTATAAACAACAATTATAATAATAGCTCCAATAATTAAATTAATCCATGAAAAATTAAATAACAAAATTGCAACAATTATAACAACTGCTATCATAAATTGTTTAATTCTTTTTTCAAATAATTGATTTGGGTCAACTTCAGCCCCATATCTTGCTTTAACTAAAAAATCATAATCACTTTCTTTTAAAAGAGCAAATAATTTTTTATTATCTTCATATAATTTTTTAGTATTAATTGCTCCACCATAACTTAAAACAAATAAAACAATTAAAACAACGATTGCAAATTCCATTATTCAGCACCTACATTCTCGTTATAATATTTTTCTCCTGAAAGAAGAAAATAACTATTAAATAATACTACTATATGTAAGCCTATTTGTAATATTATATTGGAATTAACCATTTCAATATAAGTTTCTTTACCAATTAACCACTGAACCAGCATTACCATTAAATAAAGAAGTAATCCATATTGAATAAATGATTTATGAAAGGCTTGGCGATTCATTCTATCTTGATATACTCCTTCAACTAATTGGTCAACATCAAGTAACATATTATCTAAAACTTGAACTGTATCATGAGCACCTTCTCTTGTAACTTGTAAAAATAATTGATGCATATTTCTAGTCATATAAAAATCATATTTACTATTCATATAATCAATTGATTCTAAAACATCACCATTGTGATAAGCAAGATCAATCATAACTTTAACATCAGTTTTTACTGGGTCTTCTAAAACTCCAGATTCATAAACACCTTCTAGAGCTTTAACAAATGACTGCGTAACTTGAAATTCCATAATTGTATTGGTTACATAAACTTGAATTTGTTCAAAAATAAATTCACTATAAAGTCTTTTACATCTAAGGTAGGCAAGATATGGAATAAAAGCAATTACTACTACAACATAAATAAATGATATTACAATGTTATAAAAATACAAGTAAGAAATAACAAAAGCAACAACAGCAAAAACAACGATTTGAATTGTATATTGTTTCTTAGTATATTCAAGTCCCATTTCTTTACACTTTTCTCTAATTACTTTAAAGGAATATGGGGCATATTTATCATATACGTCTCCAATACTTGTTGAAACGAATTTATATAAAGATTCACCATTACTTTTTCGATATAATAGGACAAAAATAACAACAAATAATATAATTAAAAATTCCATTTTTTATCACCCCTTTATAAAAATTCATCATCAGTATTATTTAAAATATTACTACTAACTGAATTTTGATTAGATAAAGTATTTAAACTATTGATATTAGGTTGATTAGATAAATTAGCGTTTGGTACAGGTGTTACATTAGGAGCAACATTTAAAGATATAGGCTGTTGAATTTCTGGAGTTATAGTTTCTTTACTAGTATTAAAAGTTTGGTTTGTTAAATTAGGCGAAATATTAGTATTAGTATTAGTATTAATATTATTAGTAGTATTATCATTTTCAAATGGTAAATCAGTTTTAATACTTTGGAATTCTTTTGAATCTAAATCAACACCTTGAGCTTCTAAATAATCAAGTAAATGTTGACTTGGCGCATTAAGAACTTCTGTTCCATCAATATTTTTTCGATAAATTGTATTAGAAACTGGTTTATTTTCTTCATTTACATAAAATTCAGTAACTTCACAAACCTCTCTTAAAAACTTACCGCTTCCTTTTTCATAACGAGCTCGAACATGAACTCCTAATTGAATATAACGATAAATAGTCGTCATAAATTGTTCAACATCAATATTACTTTCTAGCAAACTATATAAACGGTATGGTATACTAGCCGCTTTATCAGCATGGATAGTTGATAAAATATTATGTCCTGATGAAATAGAATTCCGAACTGCCGTAACTGCTTCGGCTGATCTA
>CANQMV010000052.1 GCA_947625085.1 uncultured Bacilli bacterium | reverse complement strand
AGCAGTTGTAATCCTATTTCTAATATTTTGAATAATTTAGCTTATAATTAAGAATTCCGAAACATTTTTACACTATCATTTTCTAATAATACTTGCAAATTCTTATTGAATATTATATATTAAATTCATAAATGACCACACCTGCTTTCTATTTTAATTAAATTAATTATAGCAAATGGTCATTTATTTAAATTTGATGTTTTATGAGTTAGAAAACTAGCTCATTTTTTATTTTTTTTAAATAATTAACTAGATATAAAATTTAGAGTATAAATAGATATGTATTATTTAAAATAAAAAGTTAGATAGAATATTCCAATTATTAATATAGTAAATTAATAATGGATATTTTATTGAGAAGATAAGGAAATCTTAAATTAAATTATATAATTTTCTTGCGTAAAAAAAGTTAATGTGATATATTATGTACGAAGTAATTTATTACTTTAATAACTCTTTGGCTCTTTTGAGTCCATTAGTCCAAAAGGAGGTGTAATAGATGCGTAATTATGAGGTTATGTTTGTTGTAAGACCAACTCTTGAAGAAGAAGCAACATTAGGGGTTTTAGCTGACATGAAAAAAGTTCTTGAAGACAAAAAAGCAAAAATTGTTTCAGAAAAAAATATGGGACATAGAGAACTTGCTTACGAAGTAAAAGGTTTCAAGAATGGTAATTACTTTTTATTAGAAGTTGAGGCTATGCCAGATGCTGTTAAAGAATTTGACAGAATAGCTAATATTAATGAAGATATAATTAGACATATCGTAGTTAAAGTAGAAAAATAGGAGTAATTTATGAATAAAGTATTTTTAGTAGGTAGATTAACAAGAGACCCAGATTTAAGATATGGAAGCAGTAATAATGCAGTTATGCGTACATCACTTGCTGTTGATAGACAATTTCAAAATCAAAATGGTGAAAGAGAAGCTGATTTCATTAATATAGTTGCTTTTGGTAATCGTGCTGAAGTTATGAAAAAATATTTAACTAAAGGAAGTCAAATTGCTATAAGTGGACGAATTCAAACCGGTTCTTACGATGGACAAGATGGTAAACGAGTTTATACAACTGATGTTGTAATTGATGAATTCCAATTTTTAGATTCAAAATCTTCAAGAAACTTAGAAGAAAATCAAGTACCATCCGATACAACTTTAAATGTAACTCAACCATCAAATAATCAAGAAGTTACCCCATATGATTTTTCTGAATCAGATGATTCTGATCCATTTAAAGATTTTGGAGATAAAATCGAAATAGATGATAGCGATTTACCTTTCTAGATAGGAGGATAAAATGGCAGAATTTTATAGAAAAAAGAAAAAAGTATGTTACATGTGTACAACTGGTAAAGATATTAACTATAAAGATGTTGAAATTTTAAGAAAATATATAAACGATAAAGGAAAAATTTTACCTCGTCGTGTAACAGGAGCATGTGCTAAACATCAAAGATATATTTCAGAACAAATCAAAAAAGCTCGTGCAATTGCTTTATTACCATATACAAATAAATAAAAATTTAAAATTAGATAAACCCCGTTTCTTAGATATAGAAATGGGGTTTTCATATCATTATTGCCTATCTTTTTTTTGATTAGTATGCTATAATTATTTTAATAGTTTTACAAGGAGGCCTATGAAAGTCATATTTATTAAAGATTTAAAAGGACAAGGTAAAAAAGGGGAAATTAAAGAAGTAAGTGATGGTTATGCAATTAACTATTTAATAAAAAAAGGTTATGCTTTAAAGAAAACTGAAGGCAGTTTAAATAAATTAAAAAAAGAAGAAAAAGAAAGTAAAGAATTAGATTTAAAAAATCGTACTCAAGCTTCAGAAATGGCTTTAAAATTAGAAAAAATAACAATTAATTTCAAAGTAAAAGCTGCAAGTGATGGTCGAATGTTTGGAAGTATTAGTTCTAAACAAATTAAAGAAGAATTAAAAAAACTTGGTTTTGAAATAGATAAAAAACAAATTCAAACCGTTCTTATAAATACTTTAGGAATGCATTTGGTAGAAATACAATTATATAAAGATATTAAATGTAACTTAAAAGTTCATACTGAGGTGTAGTATGCGTAGTGTACCAAGTAGTCAAGAAGCAGAACAAGCTGTATTAAGTGCTATGTTTTTATCTAAAGTAGCCCTTGATAAAGCATTAGAGACGATTGATGAAACAGCTTTTTACTATGATAATAATAAGAAAATATTTATTGCTTTAAAAAATTTATATGATAATAATATTCCAATTGATATGACAACAATTACTAATGAATTACAAAATAAAAATGTTTTAGCAGAAATTGGTGGAGTTATTTATTTAACTGAGGTATTAAATACAGAGTCAACAGCTGCAAACATTGATTATTATTTAGAAATTGTAAATGATAAATTTTTAAGAAGAAAATTGATAGAAACTTCCAATGAAGTTAATCAATTAGGCTATAATACAGATTTAGAAATTACTGAAACATTAGATGAAGCTGAACGAAAAATTTTAAGTATTGTTAAAAATCGCCGCTCAACAGAATTTAAAAATATTAAAGAAGTTGTTTATCAAGTTCAAAAGAACTTAGAAAATTTAGCTGAGACTAAAGGGGATGTTACTGGAATTCCTACTGGGTGGACGGATTTTGATAAATTAACAGCCGGTCTTCATGAAAATCAATTTATTATTATAGCCGCTCGTCCAGCAATGGGGAAAACAGCCTTTGCACTTAATTTAGCAACTAATGCTTCAATTCTGGCCAATAAAACAGTAGCAGTTTTTAATTTAGAGATGTCAGCTGAACAACTTGGTAATCGAATGTTATCATCTCTTGGACAAATCGAAGGTTATAAATTTATGAGTGGAAAACTAGATAATAATGATTATGTTAAATTTAATGAAGCATTAAGTCAACTTGAAGATGCTAATATTTATCTTGATGATACTCCAGGTATTACAATTGGAGAGATTAGGTCAAAATGTCGTCGGTTAAAAACAACGGCTACAGGACTTGATTTAGTTATTATAGATTATTTACAATTAATTTCTGGTGGTAAAAATTATGGAGCTAATAGACAACAAGAAGTATCAGATATATCAAGAGCTTTAAAAATGCTTGCGATGGAACTTGGAATTCCAATTATTGCATTATCCCAGTTATCTCGTTCGGTTGAAGCCAGAGAAGATAAAAGACCATTAATGAGTGATTTACGTGAATCAGGTTCAATTGAACAAGATGCCGATATTGTTGCCTTTTTATACCGAGATGATTATTATCATAAAGAATCAAGAACCGATAATAATACAAGTATAAGTGAGCTAATTATTGGAAAACATCGAAACGGAAGTACAGCAACCATTAACTTGTTATTTAAAAGAAATACAAGTACCTTTTTAAACTTTACGAGTGAAGGGAGTGAAGTAAATGGATAGGGGAATAGAAAATCTTGAAGAAGAGGCGAAGGTTGATAATAAAACTAGTGTAAAACAAACTAAATTTCCAGTCTTGGGAGTACTTATATCTTTTATTTTAGCAATTGCAATTACATTTTTTAGTGCTAATAATGTCTTATCAAGAACTAAAATGCCAATTGAAGCTTATCGAGTTTATTTAAAAGGTTCTTCAATTGGACTTATTAAATCAGAAGATGAGTTGAATGAATACATTAATAAAATGCAACAGGCTATTAAAGCTAAGTATAATGTTAATAAAGTATACATTCCTAATGATATAAATGTTATTAAAGATATAACTTATGAAGAAAATATTAAAAGTATTAAAGAGATATATGATATTATAAATAAAGAATCACCTTTTACTATAAAAGGTTATATAGCAACAATTGATAAAACTAATTCAACAGAATATGTTGATGATACTGAAGAAGAAATTGTTGCAGGTGAGACTAAAGAAAAACCTAAAATAATTAAAATTAATATATTAGATAAAGATTTATTTTTTAATTCAGCTAAAAAAGTTATTTTATCTTTTGTAACAGAAGATGAATATAATAATTATTCAAATGAAACCCAAAGTCCGATTGTTGATACGGGAGAAATTATTGAAAATTTATATATTGAAGATTATATAACTTTTACAGATGCTTACATTCCAGTTAATGAAAAAATTTATACAGATGAAGATGAATTAACTTCTTATTTATTATTTGGTTCTGATAATAATATGTCAACTTATACTGTTAAGTCAGGTGATACGATTGCATCGATTGCTGAAGCAAACAAAATGAATGTTAATGAAATGTTAATTGCTAATTCAAATTTAGGTTCAGCAACCGCTCTTCTTTATGAGGGACAAAAATTGACAGTTGGTGTTTTAAATCCCATTTTTACGACGATAGAAGAAACTCATAAGGTTGAAGACCAAACTATTTCTTATAAGACAGAGTATATTTATGATAATAGTCAATTAGTAGGTTATCAAAAAGTTCAAACTAAAGGGAGTAATGGGGTTACTAGAGTAACTCAAAAGATAAAAACTATCAATGGGGAGATTTCTCAAGCCGTTATTGCTAATAAAGAAGAAATAAAACCCGTTGTTAATGAAGTAATTATTAAAGGTGGTAAAAAACCAGTTATTGTTTCAGCTGGAAACTGGGGTTGGCCTACTAATATTCCATATATTATTACAAGTCCATATGGTTGGCGATGGGGACGACTTCACCGTGGAGTTGATATTTCAGGAACTGGTTATGGGTCACCAATTTATGCTGCTAAGGCTGGAGTAGTTGTTGATGTAAAATATGGTTCGGCTTTTGGTAATTATGTTACTATTAATCATCAAAATGGTTATTATACAAGATATGAACATATGGCTTCTTTATCAAGATATGTTAAAGAAGGTCAATACGTTGAAATGGGAACGACAATAGGAGATATGGGAAATTCTGGCGCTTCACAGGGAACACATTTACATTTTGAAATATGGGATGGTTATCCATATAGAAGTGGTAGTAATAGTTATAACCCATTATTGTTCTATTAATGCAAGCGATTATTTTAGGAAGTGGTTCAAAAGGTAATTGTACGTTTTTAATCACTGATACTAAAAAAATTTTAATTGATGTTGGTTTTTCTTATCAAAAAATAAAATTAATTTTAGAAAAATATAATTTAACTCCAGCTGATATTGATTTTATTCTTTTAACTCACAATCATAAAGACCATATTTCAGGTCTTGCTTCGCTTGTTAAAAAAGAAGATAAATTTGTTTATATTCCTAAAGATATGGTTAAGGCTGTTAATAAAATAATTGATAGAGACCATATAATTCCTGTTTTAGAAGATGAAATAAAAGTTGATGATTTACGAATAAAATTTTTACCAACTTCTCATGATGCCCCATCTTCATGCGGGTTTGTAATTGAAGATTCTAAATCTTTAGTTTATATGACTGATACTGGTTATATTAGTAAAAAAAATTTGGAGTCTATGCAAAATAAAAATCTTTATATATTAGAAAGTAATCATGACCCTAAAATGTTGATGGATGGACCTTATCCTTATGTTTTAAAACAAAGAGTTGTAAGTGATACGGGACATTTATCAAATGAAATGGCTGGTAAGTATTTAAAAGAGTTAATTGGAAATAAAACGGAAGAAATTGTTTTGGCTCATTTAAGTGAGACTAATAATTTAGAATCACTTGCTATTTCTACTGTTTCTAATCTTATTGATTTTAAAGTTGAAGTTTTAGCTGCAAGACAAGAGGAGGATATGTTAGTTGTTGTATGATAAAAATTATTTGTGTTGGAAAAATTAAAGAAACTTATTTAAAAGAGGGAATAGCTGAATATTTAAAAAGATTATCTAAGTATACTAAAGTAGAGATTGTAGAACTTCCAGATTATGATTATGATTTGAAAAAAACTCTAGAAAAAGAACGGGATAATATTTTAAAAGTTTTAAATGAGCATGATTATAATATTTTATTGGATATAAATGGAACCTCTTATAATAGTTTAGAATTTGCAGATAATTTAGATAAAATTAGAAATAAAAATAGTAATATAAATTTTATTATAGGTGGCTCTTATGGAGTACATGAAGATATAAAAAAAAGTTGTCAAGAAAAAATTACTTTTTCAAGATTAACTTTTCCTCATCAACTTTTTAGATTAATTTTATTAGAGCAGATTTATCGAAGTTTTAAAATTTTAAATAATGAAGAATATCATAAATGAACTAGTTAATAATAATTATTTACTAGTTTTTTATATTTAAATAACTAATAGTTCTATCTGCTAAAATTTTCATAGCATCAACTAAAAATTTATCTTCTAAATGATAAATTTGTCTTAAAGCAGAAAGTTCGGTACAGCCAAGAACAACACATTCTGCTCCTTTTGTTTTTAAAGAGTTAATAACTTGATAAAATTTATCTAAATCAATTTCCATACCACTTTTAATACCATCATAGATAATACTAGAAATAATTTTTTGTTCATCATTGGTTGGAATTAAATAATTAATTTGATAGGTATTTAATAATTCTTCATAGATACCACTTTTAATTGTTCCATCCGTTGCTAATAACCCAACACTTTTAATATTATTTTCTTTTAAATATTTAACAGTTTCTAAAACTATATTAATAAAAGGAATACTAGTTCTAGCTTCAATTTCTTTATAAAAATAAGAAGCTGTATTACATGGCATGACAATAATTGAAGCATTTAAGGTTTCTAATTTTTTAACCATTTCCAAAATATTTGAAAGTGGGTTAGGGTTTTTATTATCCAAAATATAATTAGTTCTATCAGGAGTGGTTGGGTCGTTGATAACTAAAACTTCAATTTCTTCGTTAACTTTTTCTAATTTTTCATTAATAAGTTCCATAAATTTAATAGTTGCAAGAGGACCAAGTCCGCCAATAATTCCAATTCTTTTCATTTTAGCCTCTACTTTCATGTATAGAAATGATTTTTTCTATAAGTTCATCCTCATGATTTAAAAATTTAGTATTTAGTACCTGTAGGGAAGTATTATCTTTAATAAAATTAGTTAGAGTTTCATTATCAAAACAAAGACATAAATAATCAGACTGAATCTTTTCAAATTTGTTTAATAAACTTTTAATATAATTAGTATCTTTTGTTAATAATTTATTATTAATAATAATATGCATTTTAATATGTTCTTGGTCAGATGTTGCATTAGTTTTTAAAATTATTTGTTCTAAAAAAGTTGTTAATTTTTGATAATTATTTCCTAAAAAAGCAAATGTTGCCATAAATTCATATAATCAATTTTCTAGAGATTGATTCCTTTCTGTTTATATTTTATTTATAATATTTTTTATATTTTCGGTAGAAATTAAGAGTTTTTAAGTTGATTAAAAAATATCTTTTAAAAGAAAAATCTTTTTTATAAAGAAGAATATTTCTAACTTTGTGTTCTTTATATAACTTTTTAGCTAATTCTTTTAATTCCTTATTTTTAGTGTATTTCATAATTACACCTTTAGGGACAATTGTCCATAAGAATTTATTATCAAGATATTCAATATCTCTTTCTTTATCATAGATAAAATCATCAACTAAATATTTAACAATGTTTTTACCGCTTGCTGTTACAAAAGAAGAACTTCGTCCTTGTCTTATATTAATTTCAAATAATTTATAAGTGTTGGTTCGTTTATCTAATTTAAAATCAAAATTAGCATAGCCTTGAAAATTTATTTTTTCTAAAAATTCTTGCATTTTATCAAATAAATCTTTATCATAAGTTGGAATAATTGCTCCATAGTCTCCAATTGAAGCTGGTGTTTTTTCTTCTAATAAAATTTGACCTAAAGCCATGAAAGTTACTTTATGATTTTTGGTTACATAAGCATTTAATACTCGAAGGTAAGTATCATCTCCTTCAATATATTCTTGAATAATTAAATTTCCTTTATAAGTTGAACCATAAATTCTTTCTAAAATATCATCAAATTCTTCTTTAGAATAAGCAATAAAAATTTTCTTTTTGCCTAAAAAATCAGCTTTCCAATACATAACACTGTCACTTGGTTTAACAATAACTGGAAAATCAAAGTTAAGAGTTAAATCCTGATATGTATCATAGGTTGTAATAATTGTTTTAGGAAAATCAAGATTGTATTTTTCACAGGTTTTATAAAATTCTTCTTTTAAAACTAATTTTTCCATTAAATCTTTATCTATATATGGAATTAAAAAATATTTCTCAAGTTTCTTTTTATTTTCGATTACTAATCGCATATAGACATCACTGCAAGCAATTAATAGTAACTTTTTATTTGGATACTTGTTATATATTTCTTTTAATACTTTCAAAAAAATCTTTTTTTGTTCAATATTTATATTTTTATAACTTTCAATAATTTTACTATATTTCGTCTCTAAATAATCTTTTTTTCCTACAGAAATACTTTTTATATTATATTCTTCGTGAAAAGAAACAGCCATTCCATATACATTTCGGTCGCTTCCTAATAAAATTGGAATAAAGTCTTGATTTTCCATTAAATACCTCCTACTGCTCTTATTAATTATTATAACACATTTTCATTTGATTTATAATTTTTCTTATATAATTTAAAGGTTGAATGGTACTATAAAAATGTAAGAAAAGGTCCAAATAAAAATGTAGGAAAAAATACATAATTATAAGGCTCTAAAATGGTCTTTTTATATTTACTTTAATAAAGGTGAAAAAAGTTCACCTTTTTTTAGTTCGAAAATGAATAAAAATAAGGAAAATAAAAAAATATCAAAAAAAATAAAAAAAGTTTTTAAATCGGTATATTAAATATGAAAGGAGAAATATTATGAAACAAAATATGTTAACTAAAAAAAGAAAATTAAAAGAAGG
>CANQMV010000051.1 GCA_947625085.1 uncultured Bacilli bacterium | reverse complement strand
AAAATTAAAACATCACAAAGCCTTATAAATACTGGGCAAAATGATGTTTTTTTATTATTTCAACTGTCAAACTCGGGATTTAAATTTGTAAATAAATTTAAAATTACCTTTTATTCATTTTTTAGTTATGTTATAATCAAATTAGATTAATTGGTAAAATGAGGTGGAAATGAATAAGACATTAAATGATAAAGAATTTAAAAAATTACATGAAGTAGAACTTGAAATTTTAAAAGAAGTAGATTACTTTTGTCAAAAAAATAAAATTACTTATTTTTTAATTGGAGGGTCGATGCTTGGAGCAGTAAGACATCAAGGATTTATTCCTTGGGATGATGATATTGATGTTGGAATGCCAAGAAAAGATTATGAAAAATTTATTCATTCTTTTCCAAGTGATAAAAATAATAAATATTTTGTTGAAACCATGGAAAGTAATCACCAATTTTGGTATTCATATGCTAAAGTTAAAAAGAAAAATACAAAAATGGTCGAAGCAAAATTTAAAGACTTTAATGATGGTAAAGAAATCTTTATTGATATTTTTCCATTTGATAATGTTCCAAATGAAGGATATCAAAAAATTAAGGTTCGTTCCTTTTTAATTAAAGCAATTAGAGAAACTATTTATTTAAAAAGAAAAATTATCAAAGTTAAAGATTTAAGAGTTAAAGTTGCAAGTTTATTACTAGTACCTTTTAGTGTTAAGTTTCTTTATAAATTTCAACATAAATTAATGACAAAATATGAAAATATAAATACGGATTATTTAGTTTGTTTTATTGGGGAATATAAGACTAGTTCTGAATATATGAAAAAAGAAGTTTTTTTACCAGTTAAAAAAGGAATTTTTGAAAAAACAGAATTTAATGTTATGAATAAACCGGATATTTATTTAACTAATTTATACGGCAATTATAAAGAATTACCACCTCCTGAAAAACGGGTAAATCATAGTATTATTGAAGTAAATTTTGATACGACCAAAAAGGAGTAAAATGAAAAAAAAGAAAGTATTGTTTATATCATCAACTGGAGGACATTTATCTGAACTTTTGGAATTAGAAAAATTATTTTTAAAATATGATTCTCTTTTAGTAACAGAGAAAACAAAATCAAATTTATATTTAAAAGAAAAGTATAAAAAAGTATATTTTTTAGTATATGGTACAAAATCACATTTTTTAACATATATCTTTAAATTTATTTATAACTTTTTTAAATCACTTTATATATATTTAAAAGAACGACCTGATGTTATTATTACAACCGGAACGCATACGGCTGTTAGTATGTGTTATATTGGAAAAATTTTTCGAAGTAAAATTATTTTTATTGAAACGCTTGCCAATCGGACAACAAGAACTTTATCAGGACGAATCGTTTATCCAATTGCCGATTATTTTTTAGTTCAATGGGAGAGTATGTTAAAGTTATATCCTAAAGCAATTTATTCAGGTTTTATCTTTTAAAGGAGGAATTATGATTTTAGTAACTTTAGGAACCCAAGATAAAAAATTTACGAGACTATTAGTAGAAATTGATAATTTAATCAAGGCAAAAGAAATTAAAGACGAAGTTATTGTTCAAGCTGGTTTTTCAAGTGATTATGAATCTTCGAATATGAAAATCTTTGATTTAATTAATAAAGATGAATTTGATAAACTAATTAAAAAATGTGATATTTTAATAACTCATGGAGGGGTAGGTTCAATTTTAACTGGTCTTAAATATAATAAAAAAGTAATCGCAATTCCAAGATTAAAAAAATATAAAGAACATGTAAATGACCATCAATTACAAATTGTTAATAATTTTAATGATGAAGGTTATATTATTGGAATTCGTGATGTTGTAGAACTTAGTAATGCTTTAAAGAGACTTAAGACTTTTAATCCTAAAAAATATCAAAGTAATAAAGATAAAGTTTTAAGTTTATTAGAAGAAATTATTGATAAAAGTTAAAATTATAAAAATACTTGTATAGAAGTTTTTTCTGTGATATTATTTTTATAGAAAATAGGAAGTGATTATATGTTCAAAATAAATGTAAATTTTCAAATTAAAAAAGTTGACAAATTGTCAACCATGGGGGGGGTATAGTACTTAAATATCAAGTAAATCCTTTGAACTTAAGAGAGTAACACTTAAAAAATTGGTAAGAAATTTACCAAGTTTTTAGGTGTTTTTTTAAATTAAAAAGAAAGAAGGATTTTATGAATATAAAAAATCAAAAGAAAATAATTATCTTACTTGTCGTTTTTACAATAATAGTAATAGCATTTAATAAATCATATGCACTTTTTCAAACAACAGCAATGTCAGATAAACCAGTAGTTCAGATAACAACCCCTGATGAATTGCCAAAGGTATCAGATAAGGTGTTAGTAAAAGCAGAATCAAAGACTTGTAATCCAATCAGCAGGGATACCGATGGAACAATCTACTTTTCTGGAGATGATGATTGTATAGATTTTAATTATGTCTGGTATTCCGGAAAACTATGGAGAATAACAGCCATAAATCCTGATGGAACCATGAAAATGATAACACAAGATACCATAGCAAATATATATTGGGGAGAAAGTGGTACAACCTATAAAGATACTTGGATATATCAGTGGTTAAACGAAGATTTCAAAGATACGCTTTATAATTATCAAAATATAATCGTTCAAAATGCAAAATGGAATGCAACACAAGTTCCTTATGAAGTTGATGAGGAGACTAGTTATGTTCCAGCAAAACCACCAACAGATGGAACTGCAACGATAGTAGAAGGAGATGTAGGGTCATTAAATACGTATGAATATTATCAAGGTTCGAAAAATTTAGATGTTGATTTACGTTTAAATAATTATTTAAATCCAAAATATAATTATTGGTGGTTAATATCACAAAGTGAAGGAGGCTCTCTCGGTGATTATGTGGTCTATTTTGACGGAGTGAATGGCGAAGCGTATCACCCATTTAGTGAAATGGGGGTACGCCCATCCGTTATACTAAAATCTGATATCAAGTTAAGTGGGGAAGGAACAAAAAGTAATCCATATACGATAACAATAGATAAAGCACCTGGAACGAAAGGAGAACCAATAAATACAAGATTAAGTGGAGAGTATGTAAAAGTAGATAATAAAGTATATAGAATAGTAGGGATAGAAGATAATACAACCAAATTAACAAGTGTCGATTATGTAAGAGATGTAAGTGGAGAAGTGTTAACCAAATACTTTGGAAGTAATGAAAGTTGGAAAATATCAGTTGAAAATGATAGTGATGATAAATACTGGAGTTATTATTTAAATCATACATGGTTAACAGCTACTTTAAAAAAATATATAACAGAAGGAACATATTATTTGGGAAGAGTAGATGATTATGCAAGTTATAAAAATACGATATGTAGTGAAAGTAATACGAGTGAAACAACAAAGAAATGTACAAAAACAACAAATACATGGACAGGATTAGTAGGATTACCTCGAGTAGGAGAAATGTTTTCATATTTATATTATTTTGAAAGTAGGATTGGTTATATAAATGGTCAATATATCGGACAAGATTATTATCGGGCACGCCCGTCCATTAATCTAAAATCTGAGGTTAAAATATCAGGAGGAAGTGGAACAGTAGATAATCCATATACGGTAGAAGTTTGAAATTAAAGTTATTTATTGTTAAAAGATTGTTATTTGCTATAGCAATCTTTTTTGATTATAAAGATTTTAAAAAATACGAAAATACGACAAATCAAAAATTAGAATTACAATTTGCAATATTTAGTTTTATGTTATATAATGAAAAAGTAGTATATTAGTGGGTGATTAATTATGAAATTAAAAAAGAAAAAGAAAAAAATAAAAAAAATTAATATATATTTTTTAATAACTTCTATTATTTTATTTATTTTGGATTTACTAAATACAATTTTAATTTTAAAATATGATATTTTACCAGGTAAATATTTAACTATTTATCTTGTTTTTGCTGTTTTAATACCAGTCATCTTTTTACTTTTTTTACTTCGAAAAAAGACCAAAACTAAAACTAAAATTATTTTATCAATTATAGAAATACTATTATCAATACTTCTAGGTTGTACTTTTTACTATATGAACCAAACTTTTCATTTCATTAATAAATTTACAAGTGGTTATAATTATGAAACTAAAAATTATTTAGTTTTAGTTTTAAATGATTCCGCTTATCAAGACTTAGCCGATATAGAAGATGAAAAAATAGGTTATGTTGATATTGGAAAAAACTTTAAAGAAGCTTTAGAAAAATTAGAAGATGAAATAACCTTTAATAAAGAAGAATATAAAGATTATACAATTATGCTTAATGATTTAGATAAAAAAAGTCTTTCTGCGGTTTTAATTTTAGATAGTTACTACGAAGCTTTACATGAAGAAAATAAAGATTTAGAAAATAAATATAAAATTTTATATAAGTTTTCTTTAACCGAGAAAACTGTTGATATAAAAAAAGAAGTTAATGTTACAAAAGATGTTTTTAATATTTATATTTCCGGAATTGATACTTATGCTAGTATTTCATCAGTTACAAGAAGTGATGTAAACATTTTTGTAAGTATTAATCCCAAAACACATCAAATTTTAATGATTAACATACCAAGAGATTATTATGTAGAACTTAGTGGTTATAATCAAAAAGATAAATTAACTCATGCTGGTATGTATGGAACCGAAACTAGTGTTAAGACAATTGAGAATTTACTTGATACCAAAATAAATTATTATGTAAAAGTAAACTATAATGCATTAATTAAAATAGTTGATGCTTTAGGAGGCGTTGATGTTTATTCTAAATATGCCTTTACAAGTGGGGAATTATATTATTCTTATAAAAAAGGATATAATCATGTAAATGGAAAACAAGCTCTTGAATTTGTTCGAACCAGAAAAGCTTTTAAAGAAGGAGATAGAGTTCGAGGTGAAAATCAACAAGCAATGATACAAGCGATTATTAAAAAAGCCGTTAATCCTTCAATCTTAACTAAATATTCAACAATTTTATCTTCACTTCAAGGAAGTTTTATTACAAATATGTCAACTGATAAGATAACCGATTTAGTTAAAATGCAACTTGATAAAATGCCAAATTGGAATATTACTTCAATTAGTTTAAATGGTAGTGATAGTAGTCAATATACTTATACATATCCAAATCAAAAATTATATGTTATGGAACCAGATATGACAACGGTTTTAAATGCTAAAACGGCTATTGAAGATGTTTTAAATGGAAAAATTCTTGATGATACTTATGTTGAAAATACAGGAAATGTAAATACCCCAACAGTAAATGCTCCAAAAGAAACTCCAAGTCAATCTAAAGATAATTCCATAAATCAATCATCTAGTGATAGTTCAAATCTAAATTCTAATTCAAATACAAATACAAATACTAACACTAGTGATACTAATCAGGAGTCTAATTTGGATACTGATAATAAGACTCCTTCTGTTGATACTTCAACATCATCTTCAAATTCAACTGATGATACTAAAGAAAAAACTCCTGCCAATCAAGCTGTTCAAGATAATTTTGGTGAAGATGTTAACGAATCAACTGACTAAAAATATAAAAGATAACAATTTTAGATACTCTTTTTCCAAAAAGAATAATTTAAAATATAGTGTAAAATTATATGTATAATTCTTATTTTATAAAGGTTTTGATGTATAATGAAGATAAGGAGTAGTGAATTTAAATGCGAATATGGTTACTTAGAGCTAGTGAACTATTGCCGGTAGTAGATGCAACTGATAGATTGCTTAGAATGGGAATGCTTGCTTCTGAATTAAGTAAAAATAATCATGATATTACTTGGTTTGCGAGTACTTTTAATCATTTCAAAAAAAAGCAATATGCAAATTCAGATATTGAAATTCAAGTGTCTGATAACTATAAGTTAAATTTAATTCATGCTATTTCCTATAAAAAAAATATATCAATAAAACGTATAATAAATCATCGAGTTTTGGCTTTTAAACTTAAATATAAAATGAAAAAACTAGAAAAACCTGATATTATATATGCTTCTTTTCCAACTATTGAATTTGCTTATGAAGCAGTTTTATATGGAAAAAAGAATAATATCCCTGTCGTTATTGATATTCGGGATTTATGGCCTGATATATTTAATCATAATTTAAAAGGATTGCTTAAAATTATGGCGATTCCTTATATTAAATATTTGAATAGTAAAACTAAAAAAATAATGAAAGAGTGTTATGCTATAACTTCGATTTCTGAAGGAATGCTTGAATGGGGTTTAAAAAAAGGAAACCGAACCAAAAGTAATTTAGATAGATGTTTTTACATTGGTTATAAAAAAGAAGAAGTAAAAGATATAAGTAGCATAAAAAAAGAATTTAGTAGTTTATTTCAAAAAGATAAATTTAATATTTGCTTTTTTGCAACAATTAATAATCAATTTGATTATAAAAAAATTCATGAAATTGCTTTAAAGTTAGAACCTCATAATATTCAAATTTTAGTATGTGGGACAGGACCTAATTTAGAATCTTTTAAAGCGGAAGTTAAAGATACCAAAAATATTAAGTTTTTAGGTTGGCAAGATAAAAATTCCCTTGATTATATTTTAAAAAATAGTCAAATTGGCTTTGCCCCTTATAAAAACACTTTCGATTTTCAGCTGAGTGTTTCCAATAAGTTTTCAGAATATTTATCATATTCCTTACCGGTTGTTTTAACCTCAACTGGTTATATGAAAGATTTAGCTATAAAAAATCAAGTTGGATTTGCTAGCACTGATTCTAATGAAATTTGTGATTTTATTATAAGTTTAAAAAATGATACTAAAAAATTAAAAAAATATTCAACTAATGCTATGAAATTATTTATGGAAAACTTTGATGCTTCTAAAATATATGTAGAATTAGTAAAATATTTAGAAAAAATAGAAAAGGAGTATAAAAAATGAGATATGCACTTATTGGCTGTGGAAGAATTTCTGTAAATCATATTCAAGCAGCCTTAAATAATAATTTAGAAATTGTTGGATTATGCGATTTAATTCCGGAGAGAGTTAATGAAAAAAAAGAGAAATTCCCTTTAGTAAAAGATGTTCCTCTTTATACTGATTATGTAAAAATGCTAGAAGAAGTAAAACCAACTTTAGTTGCGATTGCAACTGAAAGTGGCGAGCATGCTAAAATTGCTAAAGAATGTATTCGGCATAAAGTTAATGTTATTATTGAAAAACCAATTTCTTTAGCCTTAAGTGATGCAAGGGAAATTATAAATTTAGCAAATGAATATCATGTTAAAGTTTGTGCTTGTCATCAAAATAGATTTAATAAAGCAATTCAAAAAATAAGATTAGCTTTAGAAGATGGAAAGTTTGGAAGAATTTTTCATGCAACTGCAAATATTAGATGGAATCGAGATAAAAGTTATTATGAGCAAGCTAAATGGCGTGGTACTTGGGAACAAGATGGGGGAGCGTTAATGAATCAATGCATTCATAATATTGATTTACTTAGATGGATGCTTGGAGATGTCGAAGAAGTTTTTGCTTATACGGACAATTTAAATCATGATTATATAGCAGCTGAAGATTTAGGAGTTGCCTTAGTTAAATTTAAAAATGGCAGTTATGGAATTATTGAAGGAACAACTAATATTTATCCTAAAAATTTAGAAGAAACTTTGTATATTTTTGGGGAAAAGGGAACCGTTAAAGCTGGTGGAAGTTCCGTTAATAAACTTGAAGTATGGAGATTTGAGGGTGAAGATGAAGAAAGTGTTTTAAAAGAAAATAGCGAGGTTCATCAAAATGTCTATGGACTTGGACATACTCCTTTATATAAAGATATGATTGAGGCTATTAATGAAGATAGAACTCCTTATGTATCAGGAGAAGATGGCTATAAAGCTTTAGAATTAGTATTAGCAATTTATTTATCTAAAAAAACACATTCAAAAGTTACCTTACCACTTTCAGAAAGTGTTAAATCAACTGATTTTAAAGGATTATTTAAAGAGGAGTAAAATATGGAATTTATTGATTTAAAAGAACAATATAGAGTTTTAAAAAAAGATATTTCAAAAAAAATTAACAAAGTATTAGAAGATGGCAATTACATCATGGGAATGGAAGTAAAAGAATTAGAAAAAGAGTTAGCTGATTATGTTGGAGTTAAATATGCTGCAACTTGTGCTAATGGAACCGATGCCTTAGAAATTGCTTTAATGTGTTTTGATGTTAAAGAAAATGATGCTGTTTTTGTACCAACCTTTACATTCTTTTCAACGTCCGAAGTTGTTTCCCATGTTAAGGCAGTACCTATTTTTGTTGATAGTTCAGAAAGAACCTTTAATATGGACCCTCAAAAACTTGAACAAGCTATTATCAAAGTAAAAGAAGAAGGAAAACTTAATTTACGAGGGATTATCGCGGTTGATTTATTTGGTCTTCCAGCTGATTATGTAAAAATTAAAGAAATTGCCAAAAAATATAATTTATTTTTAATTGAAGATGGTGCTCAAGGGTTTGGGGGAACCTTAAATGGAAAGCGGGCTTGTTCCTTTGGCGATATAGCAACAACTTCCTTTTTTCCAGCTAAACCCCTTGGTTGCTATGGGGATGGAGGAGCTTTATTTACTGATAATAAAGAATTATATGATTTAATTTTATCTTACCGAGTTCATGGTAAAGGTGAATTTAAATATGATAATGTAAGAATTGGGATGAATTCAAGACTTGATACAATTCAAGCAGCTATTCTAGAAGTAAAATTAGAAGCCTTTAAAAACTATGAATTAGAAGCTCGTCAAAAGTTTGCTTTAATGTATACTGAAAAATTAAAAGATTATGTAAAAACTCCATTTATTGACCATAATTACACTTCTAGTTT
>CANQMV010000050.1 GCA_947625085.1 uncultured Bacilli bacterium | reverse complement strand
AAAGAAACTTTACCATATAATACTCCAACAGGTTATCTTGCATCAACAACTGGAAACATAACAGGAGTCTATGATATGAGTGGATGCTCAGAAGAGTATATGGCAGCTTATAGTGAAAATGCTAGTAATTGTTCAAATAATACAGGAGACTGTAGTGGATTTACTCTTGATGAATTAATGAAATATGATGCTTATTTAGATAAGTATCAAGATGCAACTATAAAATCATATAGTAAAAGAATCTTAGGAGATGCAACAGGAGAAATGGGACCATTTTACAGTTATTATGATAAAGATAGTACCAAAAGATGGCATAATGCCTGGTACGCCGACATTTCGTACTTTGTTTACTCCACTAGTCCGTGGTTTCTTCGTGGTGGCTTTTACACGAATGGAGTACTCGCTGGTCAGTTCGACTTTGATGCGCGTCTTGGTACGACCGATACTTTGGTTGGAACTCGCCTTGTTCTTGCAAATTAAAAATTTAAGAAATTATATAAACCATCGAAAATAAATTGGCACTTTTTTAAATCTGTGATAAGATATTTGTGGTGGTTTTTTTGAAAAGAGAAAATATTAGAAATTTCTCGATTATAGCCCATATCGATCATGGCAAATCGACCCTTGCTGATAGAATATTAGAAATTACAAATGCGGTTTCCAAACGAGAAGTTAAAGAACAAATGCTTGATAATATGGATATTGAAAGAGAAAGAGGAATAACGATAAAATTAAATACGGTAAGACTTAATTATCATTATAAAGGAGAAGATTATACTTTAAATTTAATTGATACTCCAGGTCATGTTGATTTTTCCTATGAAGTAAGTCGTAGTTTAGCTGCAAGTGATGGAGCTATATTAGTAGTAGATGCAACTCAAGGAATCGAAGCTCAAACCCTTGCTAATATGTATTTAGCTCTAGATAATAACTTAACCATAATTCCAGTTATTAATAAAATTGATTTACCAAGTGCTGATATAAAAAAAGTTAAACAAGAATTAATTACTAATTTTGGGTTTTCTGATTCCGAGATTATCCTTACCAGTGCCAAAACTGGAGAGGGAATCAAAGAATTAGTTGAAGCCTTGATAGAAAGAATACCAGCCCCAAAAGGGAATCTTGATTTACCTTTAAAAGCTTTAATATTTGATAGTTTATATGATTCATATCGAGGAGTTTTAACCTTAGCACGAGTTGTTGATGGAAAACTTAATGTTGGAGATAAAATTACCTTTATGCAAACAGGTTCAACTTACGAAGTAACCGAGTTATTTATTTATAATCCTAATTTCTTAAAAGTTGATAGTCTTGCAAGTGGTGAAGTAGGCTATATTTCTGCCTCAATAAAAAATATAAGTGATGTTAAAGTTGGCGATACAATTACTAATTTCAAAAATCCTTGTGAAGAAGCTTTACCAGGTTATAAACCTATGCAACAAGTTGTCTTTACAGGACTTTATCCAACAGAAACCAACAAATATAACGATTTAAGAGAAGCCCTTGAAAAATTAAAATTAAACGATGCAAGTTTAACATTTGAACCGGAAACGAGTGAAGCCTTAGGTTTTGGTTTTCGATGCGGCTTTTTAGGCCTTTTACATATGGATGTTATTGAAGAAAGATTAGAAAGAGAATTTAATTTAAATTTAATTGCAACTTCCCCTTCGGTTGTTTATGAAGTTTTAAAGACTGATGGCGAAGTTATAAAAATTGATTCTCCGCAAAAAATGCCCGAAATGACTAAAATCAAAATAATAAGTGAACCATATATTTTAACTAATATTTTTACTCCAAGTGAATATATTGGGTCGTTAATGGAACTTTGTCAAAATAAAAGAGGTATCTATAAAACTTTAGAATATATAACTGAAAAACGAGCTATATTACATTATGAATTACCTTTAGCTGAGATTGTTTATGATTTTTTCGATAAATTAAAAAGTATCTCTAAAGGATACGCCTCTTTTGATTATGAATTAATCGGTTATAAACCTAGTAATTTAGTTAAAATGGATATTTTAGTAAATGGAGTGTTAGTTGATGCAATGTCTTCAATCGTTCATAAAGATTTTGCTTATAATCGCGGAAAAGTCGTTGTTAATAATTTAAAAGCGATAATTCCAAGGCAAATGTTTGTGGTTCCAATCCAAGCTGCAATTGGTTCCAAAGTAATTGCCCGAGCAGATATTAAGGCAATGCGAAAAGATGTTTTAGCTAAGTGTTATGGAGGAGATGTTTCAAGAAAAAAGAAACTTCTTGAAAAACAAAAAGAAGGTAAAAAACGAATGAAACAAATTGGTAGTGTTGAAATACCTCAAGAAGCCTTTTTAAGTGTCCTTGCAAACGAGGAAGTAAATGACTAGTTCCCTTTATATTCATATCCCTTTTTGTTCTAATATTTGTACTTATTGTAACTTTACTAAATTTTTTTATAATGAAAATTTAGTTTATGAATACCTAAAGGCTTTAGAAAAAGAGATAAACCAAAGATACAAACAAGAAATAATTAAAACAATTTATATTGGAGGAGGTACTCCTAGCTCCTTAACTTTAAAAGAATTAGAATACTTATTTAAAATTTTAAAGCAAATCAAAAAGTCTAAAAACTTAGAATTTACAATTGAAGTTAATCCTGATTCATTAACTAAAGAAAAATTACTTTTATTTAAGAAAAATGGAGTTAATCGAATTAGTATGGGAGTTGAATCAACTATTCCTAAATACTTAAAATTTTTAGGTCGAAATCATGATTTTGAACTTGTTAAAAAACAAATTGCTTTAATCAAAGAAATGGGATTTTCAAATATTAATGTTGATTTAATTTATGCTCTTCCAAACGAAACCTTAGAAGATTTAAAACTTGATTTAAATAATATATTAAGTTTAGAGGTTACCCATATCTCAACTTATTCATTAATGATAGAAGAACATACTAAATTATATATTGATAAAGTTAAAAATATAGATGAAGATTTAGATTTTTCAATGTATGATTTAATTTGTAAAACTTTAACCAAACATGGATTTATTCATTATGAAGTTAGTAATTTTAAAAAGCCTAATTTTGAATCAAAACATAATTTAGTTTATTGGAATAATGAACATTATTACGGATTTGGTCTTAGTGCCGCAAGTTATATTGAAAATGAACGAATTACTAATACTAACTCTTTATCAAAATATTTAAAAGGTAATTATATAAAAGAAGTTGAAAAATTAAGTTTCAAGGATACTTTATCCTATGCTTTAATTCTGGGATTTCGAAAAATAGAGGGAATTTCTAAAGAAGATTTTTATAATCGTTATAAAGTTGAACTTACTAGTTTATATAATATAAAAGATTTATTAAAGATGAAAAAATTAATTGATAATGGTAGAAAAATATCCATATGTTATGATAAAATATATATTGAAAATGATATTTTAATTAATTTTGTAGGAGAGTAGTATGGAAAAATTTGAATATTTTAAAAAAGAACTAACATATATAAAAAATGAAAAAATAAGAAATAGTTGTAAAACAATGGTAAATTTACTTCCTGATTATTTCTTTGAAATACCAGCATCTTCAACTGGTAAGTATCATCCAGAGTTTACTTTAGGAGTAGGGGGCTTAGTAAGACATGTCAAAGCAGCTGTTCGAATTGCTAAAGATTTACTTGATAATCCAATAATTGGTGATAAATACAAAGATGATGAAAAAGATTTAATGCTTATGGCTTTAATTTTACATGATGGTTTGAAAAGTGGGTTAACTCATAATAGATATACCCAGTTTGACCATCCAACATTAATTAAAAATTATATTATGGATAATAAAGATAAATTAGAGTTAAGTGACTCGGAACTTAAATTTATTGGTAAAGTTATTGAAGCTCATATGGGACCTTGGAATACTGATTATAATGGTAATGTCTTATTACCTGTTCCAAAAACTAAGTATGAAAATTTTGTACATATGTGTGATTATCTAGCGAGTCGGAAATATTTAAATATCAAATTTGATAATGATAATAATATTATTGAATAAAATGCTTGAAAAACGTTTGCTTTTTAACTTAATTTATGTTAATATGTAGTAAATCCGTTGAAATTGAGGAGTATATTGCTGAAATTTAGAGAGAGTTAGTGGGTGCTGGAAACTAATAATTAAAGTAATAGAAGGTAGCAATTGAGGAGAATATCTGAAAATAAGTAAGATATCATGTTAATCGCATTAAGATTTTAAGGTAATTTAATTACAAATTAAGGTGGTACCACGAGACTTCGTCCTTTAGGATTAAGTCTTTTTTTAATTTTACAGAAAAGAAAGGAAATGAAGAAGATGTTAGATAAAAAATATAATGCCCAAGAAAAAGAAAATAAGTGGTTAGAATATTGGAAAGAAAATAAAATATATGAATTTAAAAAAGATAATCGAGAAGTATTTTCGATTGATACTCCTCCGCCAACAGTAAATGGCAAAATCCATATAGGGCATATTTTCTCTTATTCACAAACAGAAATGATTGCTCGTTATAAAAGATTAAGAGGATATAATATATTTTATCCATTTGGTTTTGATGATAATGGCTTACCAAGTGAAAGATTAGTTGAAAAAGAGCAAGGTAAAAAAGCTCATGAAATAGGGCGCGAAGCTTTTTCTAAATTATGTTATGAAACAACCGATAAATATGAAGAAGAATTTCAAACGTTATTTAGCAAAATGGGTGTAAGTACAGACTGGGATATACATTATAAAACTGTAAGTCCATCAACGATAAAAATAAGTCAAATGTCTTTTTTGGATTTAATTAAAAAAGGTCATTGTTATCATAAAGAAAGTCCAGCTTTATGGTGTAATGAATGTTTAACTTCTATTGCCCAAGCTGAACTTGAAACCAAAACTATAAAAACAACCTTTAATTATGTTAATTTTAAAACAGTTGAAGATGGTGAAGAATTTACAATTGCAACAACAAGACCAGAATTGCTTCCGGCTATAGTTTGTGTTTTTGTAAATCCAAATGATGAAGTTCATAAGTCTTTAATTGGCAAGACCGCCCATATTCCAGTAATTAATGTTGATGTTCCTATTATGGCAGATGAAAAAGTTGATACTCAAAAAGGTACTGGGATTGTTATGTGCTGTACTTTTGGAGACCAAACAGATATTGAATGGTGGAAAAAATATAATTTACCTTTAAAATATATTTTTACTGATGATGGAAGAATTATTGATGAAGTTCCAAATTATGGGGGAATGAAAATCAAAGAAGCAAGAAAACAAATAATTGAAGATTTACAAAAGGGTGGATATGTAGTTAAGATTGAAGAATTAGAACATGAAGTTCAAACACATGAAAGATGTGGTAAGGAAGTTGAATATTCGGTTATGAAACAATGGTTTATTGATATTATGAATCATAAAGAGGATTTTCTAAAGATTGGGCAAGAAATTAAATGGCATCCAGAACATATGCATGCTAGATATGAAGAATGGGTAAATAATATTGCTTGGGATTGGTGTATATCAAGACAAAGATATTTTGGAGTTCCATTTCCAGTTTGGTATTGTAAAGAATGTGGAGAGGCAATATTTGCTAAAAAAGAAGATTTACCTGTAAATCCTTTAGTTGATAAACCTAGTATAAGTGAATGTCCTAAATGTAAATGTAGAGAATTTATACCTGAAACAGATGTTATGGATACATGGGCTACTTCTTCAGTCACTCCCTTAATCAATATGAGATATGGTGAGAAAGACAATTATGAGAAATTTTTAAAACCAATGAGTATTAGGACAAATGCCTCAGAGATAATAAGAACTTGGGATTTCTATACTATTGTAAAAAGTTTTTATCATTTTGGGACTCGTCCATGGGATAATGTAATGATTTCAGGATTTGTTATGGCCAATAAAGGCGAAAAAATTAGTAAATCAAGAGGAAACAGTAAAGTAGAACCTATTGATTTGATAAAAGAGTATTCAGCTGATGTTATTAGATATTGGGCTGGGTCTGGAAGACTTGGAACAGATATTGTATTTAGTGAAGAAACGCTTTTAAGAGGTAAAAAATTAGTAAATAAAATATGGAATGTATCTAAGTTTATTGAAATGCACTTAGCAGATTATGAAGATAAAAACTTTAATGATTATGAATATGTTGATAAATGGATTTTAGGTTGCTTTCAAGAAATGGAGAAAGGCTTTATAAAATATTTGGATGAATATGAAGTTGGACTTGCCTTAAATCATCTAGAAAAATTCTTTTGGAATTTCTGTGATAATTATATAGAAATAGTAAAACATAGATTATATAGACCAGAAGAATTTGGGGAAAAAGCAAGATATTCAGGTCAAAAAACTATTTACATTATGCTTTATAAATTATTACAAGATTTTAGTATTTTCTTCCCATTCATTACTGAAGAAATATATCAAGAATTATATCATGATAAAAAATCAATACATTTAACTGAAATTAAACCTCTTGAATTTGAATTTAATAAGGAAATAAAAAATGGTAATGATATGGTTGATATTATTAGTCAAGCAAGAGGCGAAAAGTCAAATAAAAATGTTTCATTAAAGACACCAATTAAAAATTTGAATTTAAGTTTGAATAAGAAGTTAAAGGAAGCTATAGAATTATCTATAAAAGATTTTAAAGCAACCTTATTTATTGAAAACTTAAATATCAAGGATGTTGATGATGGATATACGATTGATAAGATAGAATTAAATTTAGAAGAAGAAAGTTAAAAACAGATTTGTATAGTCTGTTTTTTTATGATAGGAAATATTCTAATAAAATAATGAAAAAAATTGATAAGAGGTTAGATGTATAATTAAATTATAAATTAAATTTTAATGTAAATTAAGTTTTTTAAATAAAGAAAAAAATTACTTGTAAACTTAAGAAAAATTTACTAGAATATAATAGAGGGCTGTTTATGGAAAATATTAAAAATAATATAATCGAATTTTTATATCAAAAACGGAAATTAGTAATTATTGTAGCAATTGTTTTAATATTAAGTATAATCTTAATTGTTGTATTTAATAAAAGTAGTAAAAAACCTCAAGAAGTTCCGGTTACTCCTTCGGTCGTTTCTGAAAAAATTGTTTTATTCGGAGATTTGACTGTAAATTTAAATCTTGGGGAAGAGTACAATGAACCCGGTTTTTATGCGGTTAATTCTAATAATATAATTTTAACTAAAAATGTTTTAGTAACCAATAATATAAATAAAGATAAAGCAGGAACTTATCAAGTTACTTATAAGCTTGGTAATATTTTAAAAACTAGACAAGTAGTAGTAAAAGATAATAAACAGGATGATGAAGAAAATCCGGAAACGCCAGCTGATAGTGTTTTAACTTTAACCTTAACAGGTGATAATGTTATAACTTTATCTAAAAATCAAACTTATGTTGAACCTGGTTATCAAGCTTATGATACTATTCTTGGAGATATGACTAATAAAGTAACTGTTGTTGGAAGTGTTAATTCCAAAACTCCAGGAACTTATACTTTAACTTATAGAGTTAGTAATGGAAAAGTTCAAAAAGAAATAATAAGAACAATAGTTGTAATTGATGATGAATTAATAATTACAATTACTCCAAATAAAACCACTTACACCAATTCAGCTATAACTTTAAATATTAAAGTTACTGGTAGTTCATTCTCATCTTTAGTATTACCTAATAATGTTGTTGTCAAACAAAAAGAAACGACTTATACGATTTCTAATAATGGTACTTATACAGTTACAGCCTATAATGGAAATTTAAAAAAATATACTAAAAGCATTCAAATAAATACGATTGATACTTCAGCTCCAACTGGAACTTGTCAAGCAACTATTAATCAAGCTTCAACTAATATTAAGGTTACAGCTAAAGATAATTTAAGTGGAATTGCAAGTTATGTGTATTATGATAATGGAAGTCAAATTACTTCATCAACAAGTGATAGTTATAATTATTCAAAAAAAACTACCAAAGTTGTTGCCGTTCGAATTTATGATAAAGCTGGAAACTCTAATTTAATAAATTGTAGTGTAATTGATAATTCAGCTTTGCCAGTTATAAAACCAGGTAGCAGTGAAAATATTGTAAAACAAAGTGAAACAGAAACTTTAAAGGTTTACATTACAAAAAAAAGTAAATATTATATAACAAGAATTTGGGCGTATGACCCTTATACTCAATTAAATAAATTTGATTCTCCTGAATATGGTAAAAATTTATATAGACCAAAAGCTTTACTTGAAAAAGCAAGAAGTAGTTATAATTTAACGAATAAATTAATTGTAGGATTTAATGCCAGTGGTTTTTATTTAAAAGATACGTATGATGCATCAAGTGTGTCAAAATATGCTGGTTATGATAAAACAAGTGTTGGAACGCTTGTGATTACAAATGGTAAAGTAATTCGCAATGTTTATGATAAAGCTTATAAAACTTGGTTTGTTACGGGGGTTGATCGAAACAATGTTTTAAGAATATTTAAAGATGAAAAATCAACCGATACCAATGCTAAAATGAGTTGGGCTAATTCAGTAATTTCATCAGGAATTAGAAATACCTTTACCTTTGCATCTCCACTTATTGAAAATGGAATTGAAAGTACTGAAAAAACAAGTATGCCACAACCTTCAACTAAAGAAAATCGTCAGGCAATTTGCCAAGTAAATGCTAATAATTTTGCTTTAATAACTGGTGATGGTCTAGATCGAGCTACTTTAATTAGTGTTATGAAATCCTTAAATTGTCAAACTGGAACTAATTTAGATGGAGGAGGCTCAATTGCTTTACTTTATCAAGCTAAAAATTCAAGTACTATTGAAACCATTATTGGTAATAATCGTAGTTTAACTGAAGTTGGCTATTTTACTGAATAAATGTTATAATTTATAACATTTCAGACTGTTGACAAATAGGTAAAACATTTTGCTTATTTGTCTTTTATTTTTTAAAATTTTAATTTCTAACAAA
>CANQMV010000049.1 GCA_947625085.1 uncultured Bacilli bacterium | reverse complement strand
TAATGTCTTGATTTTTGTGTTGGTTTTGATATCAACATTTTTTTATTTTTCTTTTGCACTTTCCTATTATATAAAAATAATTATCCACAAAATTGTGGATAACTTTTTAATACTTAACTTCAACTAAATATAAACCTTCCGGATGAGCAGTTCGATAACCAACACTCCGATTTTTATTTTTTAAAATCTCAAAAATACAATTTTCAGTTTTATTACCTAATCCAATTTGAATTAAAAGACCAACCATATTTCTAACTTGATATTTAATAAAACCATTACCTCTAAAAACAAAAGTTAAAATATCTTTATCTTCAATAATCTTAGCTTCATAAATTTCTCTTTCATAAGAATTTCTTTTATCTTTATTTGGAGTAAAAGCTTTAAAATCATGACAACCTATAAAACTTTTAATAGCTCTTTGCATTTTCAAAACATCTAACTTCTTCCCTAATTGATAAACATAATTTCTCTCAATTGGATTATATTCTCCCATATTTAATTTATATTCATAAGTTTTCTCTTTTACCATATATCTAGCATGAAAACTATCAGGAACTACCTCAGTTTTAATAACATGAATATCACTTGGAAGTAAACTATTCATTGCTCTTTTTAATTTATCTTCTGTAATCTTTACAAAAATATCTGCATGAGCAGTTTGCATTTTAGCATGAACCATCTTATCAGTTCTACCACTTGAAACTAACTTCGTATCTTGATTATTATTAATAAACTTTAAAACTTTTTCCATTTCTGCTTGAATACTTTTATATCCCTTTTGACTTTCAAGTCCATGATAATTTAATCCATCATAAGAAAAAGTTATTAAATAACGCATATTATCTCACCACCACTGCCAATATGAGAATTATAACATGAATTATTATAAAAACCAAATTTAAGGTATCAAAAATCATTTTTTTATTATAACGTCGATTTTTATAAAATCTTAAATAATTAAGCCAAACATATTCTTCTAAATCATTCTTGGTTTTATTATTAATATTACTTTTAATAAGTTTATAATAATCACTTTCCAAATTTAAATCATTTTCTTTAACATAAGAATTAATTAAAGTTTCATTATTTTTCCAAAAATTCTTAAATTTTAAACTTCTTAATTCCTTAAAAGTATATTTCTTATTATATCTTTGTCCTTTAATATATTTTATATTTTTCATTCGAATACATTTAATAACTATTAAGAAAAAAGTTAAGAAAAGTAATACTTTGATAGTTATTCCTATATATTTTAAAATATTAATTTTAAAAAATGATAAACTAATTAAATTTAAAAATAAATAACCAATTAAAAGAATTCCTGCAATATCTATTAAAAATCTTAGATATTTTTTACTTCTAACATGTAAATATATCTCATAAGTAAATAAATAAATGATTATTAAAATAACTGGATTAGAAACTAAATATATACTTAAACTATAAATAATTAAAGATAATCCTAATAAAAAGTTATTTAAATCACTTATCTTTAAAGAATCATGTTTCATCATTAGTTTTTCTAACACATCGATACACCTCTTTTATTAAATCATTTACTTCTTTATAATTAGTTAATTTTTGATTATAATTAAGAGCTATTTTATTAAATAAAACTAAATTAGGTAGTTCTATTTTATTTTGTAATAAAAAGTCTAAATTATTAAATATTGAGATAGTTTTATCTTTTATTAAAATTTGATTATCTTTTAAAATAATTAAATCATCAGTTAATTCATATAAAGTATTTATATTATCACTTAAAATAATAATATTTTTTTTATATTTTCTTTTTAAATCAAACAGAATTTTCTTGATAGTAAAACAACTTTCTTTATCTAAATATAAAAATGGTTCATCAATAATTATAATTTCTGGATTGGTAATTAAATTTAAAGCAAACTGTAATAATCTTTTTTCACTTTTTGATAATGTTGTAATTTCTCTTGTTAAGTATTTTCGATTAAGTCCAACCATTTTTAAAACCGAAGCAATTTTTTCAATATAAGTATAATCTTCATTTTTAATTTTTTTCTTAATTAAATAAAATTCTTCACTTACTGTTTTAGTTAAAAAAGTTTTAGGAGAAATTTTATCAATATATGAAAATTTAGGTTTAGCTATTAAATTTAAATCTTTATTATCAAGAAGTATTGAACCAGTATATTTAAGTTTTTCAATTAAAAGTCTTGGTAATAATTTTAAATTATCCTGATAAATTCCCGTTATTCTTTTTTCTTTAAATTCTAAATTTACTTTTTTAAATAAATATTTACCTTTTTCTTTATAAGAAACATCTAAAAACTTTATTTCCATAAATCTTCCTCTAATTCTTCTAAATCAAAATAAATTTTATCAATTAAATTATAAAATTTTAGTTTGATAGATAAATCAACTATAAAAGGAATAGTTAAACCTATTTTTCTTAAATAACTATCATTTTCAAAGACTAAACTAGGACTTCCTTTATATTTAAGAGTTGAATTTTCTAAAACATAAACTTTATTACTATCATAAATTGTATCTAGTTTACTAGTTATATTTAAAATAGTTAAACCTCGTTTATTTAATTCTTTTAGTTTCTTTAAAATAAATTCTTGGTCTTGTTTATTCATTTCAAAAAAAGCGTCATCTAAAACTAGTAATCTTGGTTCATGTACTAAGGATGTTATAATCTTTAATTTTTTTTGTTCAGATAAACTTAGTTTAGTAATTTTTTTATTTAAAATATCTTGAATTTCAAAAAAATGACTAATGGCTGTAATCTTTTTATTAATCTTTTGTTCTGGAAAACCTAAATTTAGTAATGGATAAGCAAGTTCGTCTTTTACTTTTTTAAATAGGAAATCGGAATTTAAATCATTAGTTACAATCCCTAATTTAGTTATATATTTTAAAACATTTTTTTTATTTAAAGAAATACCTTTTAAAATACATATATCATCAGTTGGAATAATTGCTGAGATTATTTTTGTTAAAATAGTTTTACCACTTCGATTAGGAGCAATAATACTAACCATATCTTTTTCTTCAATTTCCAAATTTAAATTTTTAAAAAAAAGTTTATTTTCTTGTTTATAAGTTAAATTATTAATTGTAAAAATGACAGGCATAGTCCCACCTCAATTATATTATATAATTTTTAAATTAAAAAAAGTAGATTAATTGACATTAATCTACAAAACTTAATAACGTATTTTTGATATCTTCATAGTTAGTATATGAATTTATTATTTTTGAATCTTTAATTCGAAGTAATGTTGGGGATACAACTTTTAATGTTTTAACATCATTAGTTAGATTTAGGCTATCAGCTTTACATATATTATTACGACTATTAGATAAATCTAATTTATATAGAACTAACTTGTTTTCTCCTCCATTATATCTTTCTAAAAGGCTATCATATAAACTAACAGTATCATCACTTAATGGATAAGCAAGAACAAAATATTCATCGTTATCTCTATTTAAAACTTGACCACATAAAATCTTGGTTTGTTGTACTTCTGCTGAATATTTAACAGCATTTTTTCTGGTAAAGAAATCCCATTCTCCTGTTTTTATTTTCGTAAAAGCAAACATTAAGAAAATGAATAAAATAACACAAACGGATATTATAATTCCATTCTTAATATTTTTATTAGAATCATTCATTTCTAAAACACGCATTTCTCTTTTTTCTTTTTCAAGTCTTTTTTTATAATCTTTCTTTTTCATAAGCACCTCAAAATTGTATTTAATAATAAAATCTAAATTTAATTTTACCTTAATATTCTTTTATTTACAAGTAATTACTGCAAAATTTTGTCAAATAGAGTTTTAATTAGATGACCCAAACTGATAAGTTTTAGCTAATTTAGCTAATTTTCTTCTTGCTATATTCATATTTCTTACTATATCTTTCATAGAAATTTGTAAAAAGGTTTCTATTTCAAAATTAGAAAAACCATTTATTTTAAGTTCATATACTAAAGCTGCTTCAAAGGGTAAGGAATTTAAAAAATTAGTATAAGTTATTTCATCTTGTTCATCTAAAATGGAAGTTAAAGGTTCAATCGCATTTTTATCGGGTATAATTTCAAGCAAAGTTTTATTCGTGCCTTTAATTGGTTCATCGTAGGAAATAGCTGTGTTTAAAGTTCGTTTTTTATTGCTTTTTTGATATCTAATTTCGTTGTTTAATCTATTTTTAATACACCGAACTAAAAAGGTATAAAATAAAACATCATAATTCGAATCATAACTTTTAATTGCATCAAACAAGGCGATATTTGCAATTTGCATTAAATCTTCAAATTCATAGCCTCCTTCTTTAGCAGCTTGAATATATTTTTGACAAATTCCTAAAATTAATGGTCTATATTTTTCAAGCATAAGTTCATAATTATCAGTATTTTCTTTAATCATATAAATTAGTTCTGTATCATCTAAATTTTTATACATAATCCCTACTTTCTAATTAATTCGTATATCATGATACCGGCTGCAACCGACGCATTTAAACTATTAATTTTTCCATACATAGGAATTTTAACTACATAATCACAGGCTTCTTTAACTAATCTTGACATTCCAAACCCTTCACTACCAATCACTAAAACTGCTTTTGATGGATAATCAAAATCTCGGTAATCAACTCCTGTCATATCGGTTCCAATTATCCAAAATCCTAGTTTTTTTAATTTATCAAGAGTTTGTTTTAAATTAGTAACTTGGCAAATTTTAACATTATATAAAGCCCCTACACTCGTTTTCATAACCGTTTCATTAACCGAAGTAGTACGGTTTTTAGGAATAATTATTCCATCTATTCCACTTGCTTCAACGGTTCTTACAATTGCCCCTAAATTATGTGGGTCTTCTAAATGGTCAAGGATAACTAATTTAGAAGTATCAGCCTTAATTAAATCTTCAAAAGATACATAGTTAAAATCCTGAACTTCTAATATTATACCCTGATGATTATTTTTTGCAAGTCTATCCAATTCAGCTTTTTCTTTATAAACTAAAGGTAAATTAGCCTGTTTTATTAAAGATAAAATATCTAATTCATTAAAATTTTTACTACAAATTGCTTTTTTAATCATATTTTTAGAAGAAAAATTTTTTAATATTTCTTTTACATTATTACGACCACTTACTAACATAAACTTAACCTAAAATTAATCAATTAAGATTTGATTAATTATTTCCTCTAGCCTTTCTCTATCATTTTTTAATTTTAAATATCCAAATAATGCTTCAAATGCTGTTGCTTCATGATAAGTTATAATATCACAGTTTTTAGGATGGGAATTAACTTTTGTATTTCTAGCTCTTTTAATAAGGTCTATTTCTGATGATGTTAAAACCTTTTTAGTTAATAGTTCTTTTAATATTCGAGCCTGACTTTTAGCTGTTACGTAATTAAGTGATAATTCTTGTAAATCTTTAACATGACTAATTCCTTTTTTTATTAAATACTCTCGAATATAACTTTCATAAATACTATCACCTAAATAAGCTAAAGCAAGACAATTTATTTCTAAAACATTCATTTTAATCATCTCGATTTGAAGCAATTATAATAAGTCTAAAGATTTGTAAAATAGTTGCAAGAACAGAAGCAACATATGTTAAAGCCGCAGCTGTTAGCATTTTTCTACTGCCATCTTGTTCACTTTTTTCAATTAAAGTTCCCTTTTTTAAAAATTCTAATGCTCTTTTTGAAGCATTAAACTCAACTGGTAAGGTAATTAATTGAAATATCAAAATTGCAAGTTCTAAAAAGATACCTACCCACATAAGTTCGATAAATCCAAAAATTAAACCAATAAGAATTGCAATATAACCAAATTTATTTGAAAAATTAACAAAAGGAACTAAACTTGAGCGAAGTTTTAAAAAGAAATAACCTTCTTTATCTTGAAGAGCATGACCACACTCATGAGCAGCAACACTAGCAGCAGCAACCGTTTCTCCATGAAAAATATCAGTTGATAATCTTACTACTTTTCGTCCTGGGTCATAATGGTCAGTTAATTCACCTTTAACTTCTACAATATCAATATTGCTTAGACCACCCTCATCTAAAATTCGTCTTGCAACTTCAAAACCTTGAAGTCCAGATTTATTTTTTACTTTTTTATATTTTTTATAAGTAGAACTTACATAGATTTGAGCTATTAAAGTAATTAAAAAACCAATTAATACTAATATATACGTTGGGTCATAACCATAATAATACATTTATATCATCTCCTATATCTTTTCTATTTTAATTCCATCTCTAGTATCAAGTATTTTATAACCTAAATTTAATAATTTATCTCGAATTTTATCTGCTTCAAGATAATTTTTTTCATTTTTATATTTATTTCTAAGTTCAATAAGTTCTCCTACTTCAGGACTTATTTTTATCTCTTCTTCAATTAAGTCAAGGGATAAAACTTTATCAAAATTTTTAATTAATTCTAACTTAGTTTTATCATTTAAATTGCTTTTTAAAACATCATATAAAACTGTTAAGGCCGACGCTGTATTTAAATCATCTTCTAAACATTTTTTAAATTTTTCATTATAATTATTAAATAAAGCTTCTTCTATAATATAATTTTTCGAATTTAAAGTTGAAATTTTATTTTTTAGTTTTAAATAAGTATTTTGAGCTTGATTTAGGGCTTCGAAGGAGAACTCTAAAGGTTTTCGATAATGACTTGCTAGTACCATGTAACGATAACTTAATGGGTTATAGTTTTTTTCTTTAAGAAGCGAAATTGTTAAAAAATCACCATTGCTTTTACTCATTTTCCCATTTTTATCATTTAAATGTTCAACATGGAACCAATAATTACACCATTTATGACCTAAATAAGCTTCACTTTGAGCAATTTCGTTGGTGTGATGAGGAAAAATATTATCAACTCCTCCACAGTGAATATCTAAATATTCGCCTAAATATTTTAAGGAAATTCCTGAACATTCAATGTGCCAACCAGGATAGCCTACTCCAAAAGGAGAATCCCATTTTAACTCTTGAGCTTCAAACTTTGATTTAGTAAACCATAAAACAAAATCTGTTTTATTTTTTTTATTTTTATCCTCTTCAACCGAATCTCTTACTCCAACTAACATGTCTTCTTCTTTATGATTAGTTAAAGTATAATAATCTTTTAATTTAGATGTATCAAAGTAAATATTTCCATTATTTGAATAAGCATAACCAGTATCCATTAATTTAGTTATAATTTTTATATATTCTGAAATTAAAGAGGTTGCTTTAACTACTGTATTTGGCTTTTTGATATTAAGGTCTTTGCAATCATTAAAGAAAGCTTCCGTATAAAAATTCGCGATATCTAAAACCGATTTATGTTCTCTTTTAGCCCCTTTTAACATCTTATCTTCACCAGTATCAGCATCACTTGTTAAATGACCAACATCGGTTATATTCATAACTCTTTTAACTTGATAACCTAAATAATTTAAAGTTTTTTCAAGTAAATCCTCTTCAAGATAACTTCTTAAATTGCCAATATGAGCATAATGATAGACAGTTGGTCCACAAGTATACATTTTAACAATTTCATCATGAGGTATAAATTCTTCAATTTTTCTGGTTAAGGTATTATATAACTTCATAAACACCTCCTAATACTAATATAGTCATATTATATACTTTTTAAAGCAAAAAGACAAGGCATTTTCCTTGGTCTTTATTTTTAATTTAAAAGAAATTTCAAATTCAAAAATTAATAATTAATCTTCAAAGGGATGTTTATCTCCTCCTAAAAGTCCAATTTGAGAATCAAGTACAACCCATTTTCCATCTATTAAAACTTTATTCCATTGATGAGTCCATAAATCTTTATTTATATGCTGACTTTTAAGTCCCGCGGCATCACATAATAAAGTAATTGCTTTACATCTTCCAGAACAAGCAGCAATTTTTAAGATTAAAGCGGCATAAGCTTCATTTCCAAAATTGGTTTTATAGGCTTCTGTTGACTGATTATGTTGAACTTCGACACTTTGAAAAATATACATCATTATAGCATAAGCTTTTTCATAATCACTCATACCGGGTTTAATAATATTAGAAACTACTCGTTTAGCTTCTGCTTTAGCTAAATTTAATCTACCATCTTTAGTTGAAGTATCATTTTTAGAAGAAGTATTAGTATTAGTATTACTATTAGTATTGCTATTTGAAGTATTATTGGAATTAGAACTTGAAGTATTATTATTTTTACTTTGACTATTAACTTTTGGTTTTTCTTTAACTGTAACTTTAAACTCTTCTGTTTTGGTATTATTATTTTTATCAGTTGCACTTACTTTTATAGTATAAACTCCAACCTTATTAGTATCAACCTCTCCTTCAATTACAATCTCTAATTCACCATCTACTTCATCACTTGCACTGATACCACTTTTTAAATCAATTGCTGAACCAACCGTTATTTCTTTATCACTAATTCCTGTTATTGTTGGTAATTTAGTATCTTCGATTGTTAAATCTATGGTTTTTTCAACTTCAATATTAGTCTGATAATTTTTATTTAATATTTGATATTGATAGTCTCTATTTATAGTAATTTTTACCGTTTCTTTAGAATTCATAAACTTATAAGAGGAGTCTTTAATTAATTTTTCAGAATTAATTTCTAAATTTAGATTAACCGAACTATCAAGTTTTTTAGAATCGATTAAATTAGTTAAAAAATCTTCATAATTCCAAGTCGTTCCATATTCTATTTTTTCTTGATAATCTATAAAGGCCTCTTGATATTGTTCTTTTAATAAAGTAATCTCTGAATTTTTTATTTCTTTACTTTTTCTTATATAACAATAACAAAAGGTAAGGGATGACGCAGTAAATAAAATTATAATTAAAAAAATGTAAAAAATAATTTTTAAAACAATTGTTTTCTTTTTAGATATTTCTTGATTAATTACTTTTGTATCTGCTTTGAAATTTTTTTTATCTTCTTGGTTTAGTTCCTTTTTAGGCTTTTTTTTATTATCTTTTTTTGATTTATTCATACCTCATAACTCCTATTATCTAAACTAATTTTAAGTCTTGATAATTTATTTGTAAATATTTTTTTTATTTTTTGTAGACAATTCATAAAAAAGTCAGTGAATAAGATTTAAAGGAAAAAGTCATATTATAGATGGTGATAAAATA